>JBDRWH010000038.1:0-12198 GCA_039802325.1 Caldifarciminota bacterium | reverse complement strand
TAATTGAAAAACAAAAGCATGTTGCAAATTTAGAACAAAAAATTGCTAATATTGAAAATGACATTCAAGAAAGACAAAATGAATTGAATGAATGTAGATTATTGATTGATACATTAAGCAACCGCCTGGGTAAGACCGATAACATTAAGGAATTGAAACAGAAATTCAAAGAGAAAGTAGCAGGATTACTACGTGATTGCATTGTAGTTCAGGCTGGTTACGAAGCAATAATTGATGTATGCCTTCGTGATGCCCTGAATTTCCACATATTGAACGAAGCTTCTCCAGAAGATTTTAAAAATGTCCCTGAAGGTAGATATGGTTTTTTGGTCAAAGGAAGAAAAACCATAGACGAAATTCCGGAAGAATTGAATTCACTGAAGTGCATAACCGATTTTGTTCAATTAAAGACCCACAAGGACCTTGTTTCAAGTTGTCTGTCCAGATTCTATTTGGCCAATACCTTTGAACAGGCATTGGAACTGACCCGCAAATTTCCTGATTATAGCTTTGTTACTGCGGACGGAGTGTTATTCCATGACAACACAATCATTGTCCAGAAAGGAGAATTCGGATATTTCCAGATAAACCAGAAGTTGAACACATTTCAGAAGAAAGCTGAAGCCCTACAAAATGAGATAATATTTATCACCGATGAAAAGCGAAAACTCATTGACCAACTGGAGCAAACAAGACTTCAAATTGAACAGGATAAAGACCATCTATTTTCCCTCAATATCAAGAAATCAGAATTATCAATGCAATTAAATACAGTAAAACGGCAATTGGGAAATATCAGGGAAGAATTGGAAACAAATGAGACTGAAAAAAATCAAATTAACAGAGAAGTTGAGCATATTTTTAATCAAATCAAGGAAATCCGCGAACAAATTTTAGAAATAGAAAAAATACAAACTCAAATTCAAAACGAGAAAGACAAATTAGAAAATGACCGGAAACGCGTGGAAGAACAAATAAATACAGATAATGCAGAATTAAATCAGATTATTTTAAAGGTTGGCATTCTGACCGAGTTACAGGTCGCTGAAGCGAAAAATGTTGAAGATGCAAAAACAGAAATTTCCAGACTCAAAAAGGAAATAGAAGAAACAAGTAAATTGTCTGCGACTGAACAACTTCAGCTTATTGACCATGATATTTCTACAATCAAGCAAAAAATGCAGGAGAAAAAAGAAAGGCGTTTCCAGTTTGAAAGCCAGACTCCAGAACAAGCCCTTGAACAAACAACAAAGAATATTGAAACATTGTATGACGAACTCACCCGTAGCCAAAAAGAACAGGAAGAGATTCAGAATTCAATTGTCCAGGTGAATTATGAAATATTTGAACTGAATCACAGGAAAGAAGAATTGAGCAAAAAAGCGAAAGATGAATTTCAGACCGACTTAGATGAATATATCGCCGAAGAAATTCCTGAACCAGAACAGAGACTTAACGAAGTAAGGGAAAGAATGGCGCGGCTTGGAGAAATCAATCCATTGAGTTTGAGCGCCTATGAAGAGGAAAAGAAAAGGCTTGATGAATTCCTTGCCCAGCGCAACGACATCATTGCTGCCAAACAAAATTTGCTAAAATCTATTGCTGAACTTGATACGAGGGCAAGGGAAAGGTTTGTTGACACCTTCAATGAAGTAAAGGATAAGTTCAATCAGGTTTTTTCAAAATTCTTTGAAGGTGGCGAAGCTGACCTTATCCTTTCAGACCCATCAAATCCCCTCACCGCTGATGTAGATATTGTAGTACGTATGAAAGGCAAGAGAATAAAACGTATCAATCAACTTTCTGGTGGTGAAAGGACGCTCCTTGCAGTCAGTCTGCTTCTTGCCTTTTACCTTGTAAAGCCTGCACCTTTTTGTATACTTGATGAAATAGATGCACCGCTGGACGATGTGAATGTAGTCAGGTTCAACAAGTTTTTAAGAGAATTGTCTCAACACACTCAGGTTGTAATAATTACCCACAACCGTTCCACGATGGAGTATGCTGATTATATATACGGTCTCACCATGGAAAGACCAGGACAGAGCAAGATTATCTCCACCCGATTAGAAGACTTAGAGCCTCCTGTTGGCGTTGAATAATATCCTGGCTCATTAAAATCTAATATATGCCTCTCCCCTATCTTAACAAATTACTTGGCAGGTTAAGAGGAGTTTTTAGCAAAACAAAATCCATTGATACACAATCCCTTGAACAAATTCTACTTGAGGCAGATGTGGGCGCAAAGTACACGACTCTACTTATTAATGACATTGCTCGCAATCCTCAAGAATTAAGAAAACATATACTCAAATTGATTGATATAGCACCACCACAGGTAAATACCCAAAAACCATTGATTAGTCTCATCTGCGGTGTTAATGGTTCTGGTAAGACAACCACCGTTGCAAAACTTGCCTATATGTACCAAAAAAAGGGCAGTGTCCTTCTGGTCAGCGCTGACACCTATCGGGATGCAGCATCTGAACAACTTGATATCTGGGCACAGAAAACAGGGGTTGAAATCATCCGTTCTCAAAAGGGACAGGATGCGGGCGCAGTTGTCTATGATGGTTTGAATAAGGCAATAACAAAAATGATTGATACGGTCTTGATTGATACTGCGGGTAGATTACACACCCGAACTGACCTGATGGAAGAATTAAAAAAGATTAAAAGGGTGATCACAAAGATCAAACCTTCAGGTCCTGACCTGTCACTTCTGACGATTGATGCTACGCTCGGTCAGAATTCAATCCAGCAGGCAAAAACCTTTGCCCAGGAACTCGGCATTAACGGTTTGATTCTAACAAAATTTGATGGAACTGCAAAAGGCGGGGCGATAATTCCTATATGTGCAGAACTAAAAATCCCGGTGCTTTATCTGGGAACTGGCGAAAAACTTGAAGATTTGATTGAATTCAATCCAGTAGAATTCATAGATGCACTCTTTGAAGAAACCTAATTTGCAATTTTCAGTCGTTCAAGATATATTTCAAATAACTGTTCAATTTTGTTTTTGAATAGAAAATAAGATACGCCTGCCAGCAAAAGACCAATCCCGCCAATAAGCCATCCCTTTATCCCTGCAGACATGATTTTGTCACCCGCAATAACATAAATCAAAATACCAGGTATCCTGCACATTGCAATCAGTATAATCAAAATTCTCAATGGTATATTTGTCAGCCCTGCAAGATAAAACAGACCGTCACCAATGGGATTGGGAAATATTGCTAAGAACAGTATCAAGGGCAAACCACGACGCGTAATTTCATTTTTGAAACCAAGTGCATTTTCTTCAAGGAACAAAGCAAGAATTTTACTGCCCAAATATCTTGCGACAAACATCGCAAGAAAACCTCCGATGATCACTGCAAACAATGAAACAAGAAATCCCCTTAACGGACCAAACAGCATCCCGGAAGCAATATTTAGAACCTGTCCTGGAATCGGAGCGAAAAAAATCTGAAAAATATATAATAGAAAGTAGACTAAGTATGCCATAACACCATACTTTTGTATGACATCCCTTACTACAGCAGGCTCACGTACGAGAAAACCAAAATTCTTCAAAAAAATAAATGAAACCAAAAATATGATCACCAAGAAAATTAAAACACTGATTGCACCGACAATCTGTTTTACCCTCATAAGGTGATTATATTCAATAATTATGCAGAAATCAATCGCCAGAGTCAGTCATAGTACGCTTTAACAGAAGAGCAGCACAAAAAAATGAATTATTGACATCAATGAAAAATTCAATATAATCACGACATGAAGATAATAATCGATTATCTAAAACAAAAGTTGCATTCTGGTTGGGTAATTGCCAACCATATTCTTGTCTCATTCCATGTTGCATTTATTTCTTCGGTTCTGTGCATTCCGAAAGGTCTCCAGGGAAAGGAGGTATTAGGATTTGTCTTTACAAGTGTTGATACAATAATCTCAGCAATATTCTGGTTTATAAGTTTTCATACCGGCATTGCTATCCATGAAATGGGACATTATCTCAGAGCAGTTAAGCTGAACGCTTTGAACGAGAATATTCTCCCTGATGCACAGAAAAGATACAAAAGTGCAGGCATTGTAAGATTATTATGGTATATAGAAATGTTCATTAAAATTCCGTATGGGAAGTTCACGGGTGTAAAGAAAGAGGGACTGACATATTATCCTGAAGCACCATTCAATCTCAGTGTTGCAGCAGCAGGTCCTGAAATAAGCGGAAATATGGCAATTGTAATGTTACCGATTGCAGTAATACTTCTGGCGATAGGACTAATTGGTGATCATATAATTCCCACTTATATCGGCAGATTATGCCTTGGTATAGGATTGGTGGGGTTACTTGATTTCTCGCTTGCTGATCCTGGAAAATATCGAGAATTCAGAGACCGGGAAGCAAAAGCCAAACTAAAGGCTGAAAAAGTTGAAGTGACAAAAGAAAGCTGGCTGAATAAAGTAAAACAGATCAAAGAAATGATGATGACAAAGAGAATCCAGGAAATTCCACTTTCGGATGGTGAAAAACTCCGTGCACCCTGGCAATATCGTAATTGTGGTATGGGTGGAAGACATACTGAGAAAGAATATCCAGAAAGCAATATCAGTATGCAGGAAATGATGTTTGTACCACTGTGTGCGAAAAATTACGAAGAAGCACAGATGATTACAGTTGCACTTCAGACAAGATTGAAAGAAATAATAGAAAAATCCGAAGGCGCACGGGTTATGGGAATTGGTCTTGAAGGTGGACTTGCACCTTATATCAGCAAGGAACCAAAAGATATAGTACCCGAACAACGCATGTGGAGAATGGCAGTACAGGCAATCAGAGATATTGGATATAAGCCAGGTGAAGATATTGCACTTGCTTTTGATCCCGCAGTCAGTGAATTGAGCAATGCCTATAGAGAAGAATTCAATCAACCCGATGCAGTTGGAATGTACTATTTCTGGCGTGGTGAGGAAAAAGTTGTTATGTCCCGTGACCAGCTTGTTGACCTGTACAAGAAGACGGTGCAAGAAATTCCACTCGTAATGCTTGAAGATGGTTTTGCCGAAGACGATTATGAAGGCTGGCGCCTGGTGATGAAAGAACTGGGTGATAAACTTTTTATCGTTGGCGACGATATCGTAACAACCAAGGATTCAACCATTGAGAAATGTGCGGATGACGGATTGATGAATGTCTCTCTGATCAAGGCAAATCAAATTGGAACTCTATCCGAGACGTTAATCGCCATGCTTGTTGCCCTTGGCAAAGGGATGGATCTACTCGTTTCACACCGCTCCAAATCACCAAATGATGATATGGAGGCACAGATTGCCCTTTCTGCAAATACCATGGGGATAAAAGCAGGTGGCGGTGCAAATACTGAACGTTTATTCAAATATGGTTCAATTACCAAAATAATGAAGGAATTAACGAGCTCAAAGGACAAGAAATTCGAAAAGAAAGAATATACGGATGTAAGAAATTTCCTTAGTAATCTGGTTATCACTGATTTTGTTGCATTTGAAGAACCAACAAATGCGGGTATCCCAAGTGTAGGTGTTAATATCTATGCAGGCATTCCAGGAAGTGAGGAATACAAAAAGATACTGAGAATGATGGGCTCAACACCTCTTGGTACATCAGCTGGCACTGGTGAAGCAATCCATCTTGTAGACAGCACCATTGAAAGATCTGCTGTGACTGATAAATATCCTGACTTGTTCACACCTCAGCCAGATAAGACATTCAAGTTCAAAAAGGGAATCAAAGAAACTGATGTCCTCGACAAGAATGATACTGAATTAACTTCACTCTGGAAAAAAGTTCAACGTTACGAAGGCAAAGGGTGCTTGAATGCAGTAGATAATATCCTGACCATAATTGCTCGGCAATTCATTGGCAGAAAAGTATCTGAATTCAAATCCATATCAATGATTGATAAAATACTGCTAAATCTTGAAAAAGAGACTGCAATTGCAAGGGGCAAACTTGCAAAAAATGCATCTCATGAAGAAATAGTCGAAGTGATGCAAAGAAAAGGGAATCTCGGAATGAATGCTATACTCTCGGTGTCTCTGGCAATGGGAAGAATGATTGCTCATATCCAGGGCAAAGAACTCTGGCAATTACTGAGAGAAGAAATGAAGGAATTGATGGCAAAGGTGATAAATGCCAATGGTGGTTGGCAAATAATTAAGGATTTGGTACCAAAAGAAAAGGCACAGAAGATACAATCAACAACCAGTGATCTCGCCCAGGTACTACAAAATGAGTTATCCTTTGAAACTCTTGTAAAATGCCTTCAGCAGATTGAGAAGAAACTGAAGAACGAAAATAAGAAGCTGTATCAGGCATTGAGAGACCAGGCAAAGATTTACTAACAACCAATCTCCCTGTCCCCCTTTTTGAAAAAAGGGGGATTCAGGGGGATTTGAAATTTCTTCCCTTTTTCTAAACCAGCAGACAAGACCAAAACAGATAGTATTGACTTTGTACTGAAATTGGTTAATCTATGGTAATGACTGTACAGTCAAAAACATTCTGGGATATTGAAAAAGAGAAAACAACAATAATATATGCAATCTTTGGAGTCCTTGTTCTATTCTATTTTCTTTCGTTCTTTGTTATCTGGACAATAATCAAACTTTTTGTTCACTTAAGGATATCACTTGAAAACCCCCACGCGCGATTTTATCTTTTTGGCTCTGATACACTTGTTCTATTGGTCATTGCATTGATTTTTGGCATCAGCCAGTGGTTTTATACAAATCGCAATGTAGTTGAGAAAATTTTGAAATTATTCAATGCAAAACCCCCAGACAAGAATGACCGCTACCATCATATCTTTCAGAACATCGTTGATGAAATAAGCATTTCTGCAGGTAAAATAGATGTGGAACCTTATGTTGTTCCAACCATAGCAATGAATGCATTTGCCATCCAGGACATATATGGAAGAAACATCATTGGTGTCACTGAAGGATTAATATCAAGACTTAGTCGGGATGAACTACAGGCAGTTCTCGCCCATGAAATGGCGCACATTGTCTCAAATGATTCTCTACTTACGACAATTGCCAGTTCATTGTTCGGGCTCTACAATGAAATATTAAATGGCATTGTCAATAATATCAGCCGCATGGGCCAGACTCAGGAAAATAATTATTTTGATAAGAGCAGACAGAATGCATTAACCGCAGGTATCCTTGCCATTCCCTTATTTGTAAGCCTTCTGGTTATGAGCTTTCTATCTCAATTATTATATGTTTTCATCTCCCGTGAAAAAGAGTACCGAGCTGATGCAAATGCCATTAAATACTCAAGAAACCCATTAAGTCTTGCCCGTGCCCTATACAAAATAGCAACCCATTATCGGGGGACTGCAATCTATCTGGCACCAATCTTTATCTTGAGTCCTGAAGCAAATCCGCTTGAGGATAGAGAAGATACCTTTGCAAATCTCTTCTCAACCCATCCCCCATTCACAAAGAGATTGCAGTTGATTCTTAATCAGGCACACGCTGATATCAGCCAGATTACTGGAGAAATATACAAAAAACCGCAGACAGAATCAATAGATTCTGCAAAACCAAATTTGTTCGTCAAAAAAAATAATGCCTGGCTTGGTCCTTATACCTTACTACAACTTCAGACACTGGACTGGTTAACACCTGATACCGAGATCAAAATTGAAGGCAGCAATGAAGTAACATCTGCAAACTCAATACCTGCGTTAAGCCATTTCTTCATCACTAAAGAAACTCCTCTTTGGAAAATGCGCCGCATATGTCCCCTCTGCCATGAATGGTTAATTGTTCAGGAATACGAAGGACTTTATATCTGGCGCTGTGCATTCTGTGATGGATTGCTTGTTGAAAAAGATAAATTGCCCAGAATAATTGTACGCGAAGAAAAGGGATTCGCTGAAGAAATCAAACATATTGCCTTTTTAGCCCGTGCCGAGGCAAAAAAGAAAAAGCCGCGTTTCAAATTGGTCATTGAAACGCCCGACAGGAGAAAGTGCCCCAAATGCGGTAAACCAATGACAAGAAAATTTTATAGTTATGCATATCACATTGAGATTGATGAGTGTGTTGAATGTAGTTTAATATGGTTTGACAAAGATGAACTTGAAATTTTGCAATGCCTTATTGAAATGGAGGAAAAGGATGGATAAAGATAAGAAAATAATTGCAGAAAAACTAGTTGCTGGTATAAGAAAGCATTTTCCCAATCCAAAGATAGAACTGAACTACAAAAATGAATTTGAACTTGTCATTGCGGTGCTTCTTTCTGCCCAGACAACCGACAAGAAAGTAAATGAAGTCACACCATACCTGTTTGAAAAGTATCCCACACCTCAGAAACTTGCTGATGCTGAAATAGAAGCTCTATGCAAGATAGTAAAACCATTGGGATTTTTCAAGAGAAAATCCGACCTGATAAAAAAATGCGCCCGAGTAATATGTGAAAAATTCAATGGCAAGATACCTTCAACAATTGAAGAACTCATTCAATTACCCGGTGTTGGCAGGAAAACAGCATCGGCGGTCCTTGTCAACGCCTTCCATAAACCCGCTATTGTCGTTGACACTCATGTTATCAGGGTAGCCACCGAGAGATTGAAATTGAGCAAGGCAAGAGACGCTGATAAGATAGAACAGGAACTGGCGAGTATTTTTCCAGAAAAGGACTGGCAATTTATAGCCAATGGTCTTGTGCTATTTGGAAGACATGTCTGCACTGCCAAAAACCCGCAATGCAGTTCTTGCAATATTTATGACCTTTGCACCTATGAAAACAAATCCATCAAGTAGTAAGCCACCCTCTCTGATATCTATTTGAATGATAAAGAAACTTTCAAAGAATGTTTTATCACTTTTCCTGGGTGAAGGCCTTGGTCACTTCCTGGGGTTCATTGTCAATGCTTATATCGCTCGCATTCTGAGTGTTGAAGGTTTTGGTATAATAAATTATGGTCTTGCGTTTCTGACTTATTTACTCCTATTCAGCAACATGGGTTTGACGACTCTGGGTGTCCGTGAAATTGCCAAAGATAAAAAAAATACAACCATAGTCAGTGAAATAACTGGTACAAGAATATCACTGACTTTTATCTTATGCATTACCTTCTTAATACTGCTTCTTGTTATTCCTGGCGACGCATTGACCAGAAAAATAATCTTCTTATACCTTTTGACTGGAATCCCTTATGCCTTCTATCTGGAATTTGTGTTCCAGGGTCGCGAAGAAATGGAATTTATCGGCATCGGCAGAGTAATACACTATTCAGGATATCTGATTTTGGTCATCATTTTCTTGAAAACAAAGGGACAGATTCTTTCAGTGCCACTTTCATATCTTGGTGGGTATTTCTTTGCAACAGTATTTCTTTTCATTGTTTTTCTAAGAAAATATAATAGATTATCAATCACAATCAAACCAATCAATTCCTATCATCTCCTTATTAGTGCCCTGCCCATTGGTCTTGCCACAATCATATATCAAGCAGTAATGAACTTTCCCGTAATCTGCCTCGGTATATTTCATAACCAAAAAGATGTCGGACTTTTCAGCGCAGGCTTCAAAATCATAATCCTTCTTTTGATTATTGAACGTATATTCTATTATCTTTTCTTTCCCATTTTTTCAAAACAGGCAAAGCAAAATCTTGCTAATATCGGAAAGAGCTTCGCCTTCTTCTCTCAACTTGTCACCGGAATTACATTTGTGATCACTATTGTTGGACTCATATTGACTGAAAAAATTATTACCATAATATACGGCACAGATTTTGTAGCAGGTACTGGAATATTGAGAATTTTGCTATTGTATTTTATGATTGCCCCTCTTAACACCATCTGGGGATACGGATTGATTGCCCTTAATCAAGAAAAGAAATTTTTCAATGTTATTGTGGTGATCGCTATTATGAATTTACTATTGACTGTTATACTCGGTTATCTATTTAAAGGGATTGGCGTCGCCTTTGCAATATTAATCAGCGAGTCATACGGACTATTTTTGATGTATAAAAACCTAAACTCGGTTGTTCAATTCCGTTTGTTTACCTTCCTTAATGTTAATGAAATTAAAAACTTGCTACAAGACCAATCCGCTTCATCGTCAAGGTAAATCCTTGCCCCACTGGTTATAAGAAACAATTTCTTTTAATTCTTTCCTTGGCCTCGGTTTTATACCACCTATTCCTTCAGGCGTGGATTGTCCTTCAGGATAACCCATAACTACAAGCATGGCAATCCGATAGCGGTCAGGAATTTTCAGAATTTTCTTCAAGTACCTTTCGTTAAACCAGCCAATATAGCAGGTGCCTATGCCCAGTTCTGTTGCTTCAAGGACCATGTGAGTCATCGCAATAGAAATATCAATCAAATGATTTTCTCTATTGAACAGACCAGCGACAATATGCGTCATGACCTTTGTGTAACATCCAACAATAACGAGCGGAGCATCTTTGATCCAGGAGATTATGTTCTTTGTTCCAATTACTACCTTTTCTGGTATCTGTTTTATCAGATTTTCGTCATCCACAACGATAAAATGCCAGGACTGGCGATTGCTTGAAGATGGTGCCAGCCTTCCCGCTTCAAGAATTTTCTGGAGTTTTTCTCTTTCTATTTTCTTTGGGGAAAACTTCCTGACACTCCTTCGCCATCTTATTGCTTCAAAAACATCCATACAAGTTGACCCAATTTATAGGTTTTGGATGCTGGTTACGACGCTCTCAACCTCAACTTTTAAACTATCCCTTATGGCTTTGTCCTTTCCATTATCACTTTTTTGAATACCTTTGATGGCTTAAAAAAAGGAACGTACCTGTCAGGCAGGGTAAAAACCTTGCCCGTCTTTGGTGCCTTAGATGTTCTGCCTGGTCTTTTCCTCAATTCAAATGTTCCAAATTTTCTTATCTCAACCCTTTTTTCTTTTATCAACGTATCAATAACAAGATCAAGAAATGCATCTATAAGCTTCTCAATATCAACCTTTGGATAGATCGAACCAAATTTAGAAGAAATTGCCTCAATAAGAAATTCACGGCGCATTTTACCTCCTATTTATTTGCACCCCGCACAAGTTGTGCGCTCACATCCAGCACAGGAAGTTCCTGCACTGCTTGTTTCACCATTGGAGCCTTTACTACAAAAGCCGAAAATAGAAAATAGCTTTTCTATATTCTTGCTCCCACATACAGGACATTGCATATCCGATAATTCACTGTTTTTAAAGACCAAGTCCTCAAATCTATGATTGCACTTTTTGCAACAAAATTCAAAAACAGGCATAAAATTTTCTCTTAGATTCCAACTTGCTTTTTTCTTCTCTTTGTCTTTCTTCTTTCATCCCAGGAACGGCGGTCATTTTTGCCCAGTTTACCTTCCTCAATCAATTTGCGAAATTCCCGCTCAGTAAGCAACTTGCGTCTTTCACTCTTTCGGCGCTCCGTTTTTTTTCTTCTTTCCATTATACTCCTTTTCAATCACAATAGCGGGGGCTGGATTCGAACCAGCGACCTTTGGGTTATGAGCCCAACGAGCTACCGCTGCTCTACCCCGCGATAATCTATTATAATCAAAAATATGTAACTGTCAAGGTATTCATACGGAATAAATCCGCACTTCACTGAATTTTTCCCTGCTTTTCTCTCGTTTCTTCCACCTCAAATTGCCCTGATTGCCTCAAATTGCCTTATAATTTGCCTTAAACTACCTTATCTATCCTCTCTTCTTCAATCTTTTTCAGAAGCCTCTCCGAAACCTCAGTAGGATAATTTCCGGTAAAACATGCAGTGCAAAAACCCGCATCACCCGCACCGACACCTTTTATCAGTCCTTCAACGGATTGATATACTAAGGCGTCTGCGCCGACTGATTTTTTTATTTCTTCAACCGATTTATTCCTTGCAATGAATTCACCCCTTGTCTGCATATCAATTCCATAGACACAGGGAAATTTCAAAGGTGGAGAATATACACCATAATAAACTTCTTTTGCCCCTGCATTACGCACAAGTTCAATAATTTCCTTTGATGTATTGCCCCGAACGATTGAATCGTCTATTAGTAAAACCTTTTTGTTTCTAATCTCAGATTTAATGACATTCAATTTCATCCGCACCGCCTCAATCCGTTGTTTTTGGGTTGGCATTATGAACGTCCTCTGAATATAGCGGT
>JBDRWH010000037.1:0-12216 GCA_039802325.1 Caldifarciminota bacterium | reverse complement strand
ATAGTACCGATGCCGAGATATTTCACTTGTAATCCAGCACCACCAGCATTGATTTCCATAGGTAAGCCTGATTTTATGAAGTAAGGATCGGCAAGCGGGTAGTCTTTTTTATAAAAATAATCAACATAAATTCCCCAGCCAAAATCTCTTCTACAGAAATCATTTTCAATTCCAAGTTGGTAAATTGTGGCAAAGTAGTCATCGGTATAATTATCTGTGGCAAGAATGTTTGCCGAAATATAAGGATTGAGAAACTGAGCAAAAAGTAAATAGATTATCATACTGATAATTATAATGATATAATCAATCCTGTCAACATTTTTAGACCTTCTTTTATTTTCTGATTTGAGCCAGGGGAAAAGACATTTTTATCACTTGGAAGCGGTTCCTACTCCTTGGAACAACGCATCGGTGCCCCGGTGGAACGGAGTATCGGGGCAGGAGCGACTTTGTAGGAGCGACTTCGAGTTGCGACAATAATATTACAAGCCCGAATATTTGCCCTACGAGATATTTTTTGTTACAAAATGCGATGAATCGACAAAAAATCTATGGATAGAACTATAATATATTTTTCTACTACAATTGTTCAATGGGATTGACCTCAGGATACATGCTTGACTGAAAAGAAATTTTTTGTATACTTATTGTGTATAGAAGGGAGTATTATGGGTTACGTCTATTTTACTGTAATTATATTATTTTTCCAAATTCCATATAACACTTATGACTCTGTCTTTACTAATGTGTATGTGATTAATGCCGATCAAATTAAAAATCTACCAGTAAGTAATCTTGGAGAACTTTTGATGTTTATTCCGGGTGTGAACCGAGATTACAAAACCTTCCATCTGCGTGGAAGCATTGGTGAGAGCGAAATTGCTTATTATCTTGATGGTGTTCCCTTTGCCGAACCTGAATATGTAAATTTAAATGCAGTTGAAAAGATTGGAATCCAGAAATCGGGGTTTTCTACGGAATATGGTGCTGGTTTTGGTGGGATTATACATATTAAGACGAAGAAATTAAAGAAAAAGTCATTGAATGTAGCATATCTGACGGATGATTTTTCCCCAGTTGAAAGGCTGAACTTTGGATACAACCAATATGGTATAAATGGTCAGGGTAGGATAAAGGATAACTTATCTTATTTCCTTTCTGGAAATGCAGTCTACACCGATGTATCATCACCCGGATTTTACCGGGTTTTTTCACCCGGTAACTGTTATAATGGTTTGGTCGGTTTGATCTATTCGGGTAATGGTGGCAATAGTCTTTCTGTGCAGGGTTATACATTCCGTGACCAGAGAATTCTGTGGCATCCCAATGTCATTGGCGCCAATGCTTATAAGTATTTTCTGCAAAAACCAATGGTCCGGGAAAAGGGAAAATCAATAATTATTACCGGTGATTTCTTGCTGGGTAAGAAAATGGTATCATCAATAAATTATCTAATAACAATGGTTGATAGTGTATTTGGTAATCGTGATTATGAATGGGAAGAGAATAATGGTCATCAATGGTATGATGATTATCGCCTAAAGGCAGAACATCTTATAGCGTATTTAAAGAATAATCAACTATCCCCATATGTTATCATTCGTGATAGTTTAACAAAATATCACCAAGAAGGAGATAAGCGCAGTGAAAAATCGCTGCGTTATAATCCCTATGGTGTTAGGGAAATTTTTTACACCTATGGCGACTATCCTGCATGGTGTTATTGTAATTCAACGGTTCAGCAATTATTTTTGAAAATGAAATATTTTACTGGTAATCAAAATGAAATCAAATGGGGAATGGATTTTGCCTGGAATGAATTCAATTATTACAATAGTCCATTGCCCTGGTTTACCCAATCTTTATGGAATTATTATGAACGCACACCGAGTGCAATATCAGTCTATCTTGAAGATAAATGGATAACAGAAAGGATTGGTATCTTCGCGGGAATAAGATATAGCCATTTTGATTACGGGCTTTATCAGCCTTTAAGATTTGAGTTGCCGGGTGGTGATACTGTTTTTACACTCAGAAAGAACCTCATCTCGCCAAGAATAGGATTGGTATTACCGGTAACCAAAAAGTTAGATATTTTCTTTAATGGTGGTGAATTCTATTATGAACCCGCAGGATATACAGGAAGGTGTGAACCGGCAAAGACAAGAATCTTTGAAATGGGTTGTAGATTGAATACTATATCCAACATATTGATAACAAGTAACCTCTATCAAAAATATATGGTTGATTTGTACATTCAAAAAGTGGAGTATTATAATTATTATCCGTGGGACTACTTGTATACATATACATTTACCTACATAGATAGGGCAGAGGCAAAGGGATTGGAGATGAATCTTGAAAAATTATTCGGTCAGTGGTTGTCTATTGGCTTGAGTTATAACCTCCAATTTACAGGACAGATGCCTGTATACGACTATAATTATTATTACTATTACTACGAAGGAAATGACCCAATAACTGGTGAACCAATCAATTATGAAAACAAATATCATCCGCTAAATTATGATTGCCGGCATAGTTTAAAGAGTTTTTTAATTTTTAATATTCCGAAGGATTTTAATATCCTTCTGGGTAATTCTACATTTTCTTTTTTCTACTCTTTTTATTCGGGATTGCCTTATACACCAGAGGATTTAAGAGGACAACCCGTTGGTGATATAAATTCGGCGCGCATGCCTGCAAATAACAATGTGGATATGAAATATCTAAAAAAATTTAAGATTGGCCCTGTCTGTTTATCTTTCAACTTGCTGATAAACAATCTTTTTAATACAAAGCAGATTGTTTATGTTTATCCAACCACGGGAAAACCGGATGACCATGGAGACCCTGAGCCACCAATTGGTCAGTTTGGCTGGCTTTCAATTTCAAGTTCATATTATTCTCCACAAAGCGACCATAACCATGATGGACTCATCACACCGGTGGAAATGCGCGATGAATATTTGAAGGCAAGGTATGATTATTTTACAAATCCACTCCATTATGCGAATCCATTCCGCATCAGGTTAGGGTTAGGTTTAGAACTCTATTGAGATTAGTGCAGTAAGAAAAAACGAAAAATTCTGTTGGAAAAAACAAAAAATTAATTCAATACCGAACGAAAATTGATTGTGCATTGCTTGACATTAACACGATAATGGTTAAAATAAGATGAGGTGAATATGGAACTTATTGTGCTCTTTTTCTTAACGCAGGTTGATTCAAATGTAACTTTTTATGAAACACAAGTGCCTTTTGATGTTGAGGCAAAGATATATGAGATTGATAGTGTATTTGCTCAGAAACTTGAATTTTTCAAAAGTTACCCGTCATTGCAAAAGGCATTACTATTTCTACAACCTGATTCTTCTTATGTTATTGAAATTTATTCCAAAAAACAGGGTGCTATCATCAGAGAAAAACTAAATGTTCAAATAGAAACAATTTCACAAATTCAACAGGAGATTATAGCGCTAAGGGCAGAAGAGAAACCCGAGGTTATCTATGACCACTCAGGGTATGCAAAATTCCTTGGCAATTCTTTTCTGCTTGCGTATGCTGCCCAGGCACCACTCATGATTATGGCATTCAATCCTGATGAGGCACGTACTGCTGTCGCTATTTATATGCTATCCAGTGCTTCAGGTTTTGTTATTCCATTGGTCTCCACTAAAAACAGCAATGTTTCAAAAGCCCATGCCAGTATGTATATCACGGGTGGTATCCATGGCTTGTATGTTGGCGGTGCATTGAGTGCAATTGCGGATATGAATGTTTTTGAAGGAACTGGTGCATTGATTACTGCTGGTGCCAGTGTTATTGGTGAATATATTGGTTTTCAATCGGTTAATAGGTTTCGCCTGAGTATGGGAAGGGGTAATACAATATTTTTAATCGGAGATTTTACCGGTGCAACTGCAACAGGATTACTCAGTTTGTTTGACAATTGGTCTGATCCGGTATTCACGCATAAATATTATCTAACCACATCAATTGCTGGTTTTGGCAGTGGACTGTTTCTTGGTTCAGTGATTACCAGAAAATTGGATTTAACCGATGGTGACCCATATATTTTTGGAAACTGTGGAATAGTTGGTGCGGCATCGCTCCCTGTAATTTTATCCTATTTTGATAATGGACAAGGTAGGATTTCAGGAAAAATGTATATTTCTGGAGGCATTGCCGGACTTGGTCTTGGGTCAATATTAGGATACAAAATCATAGAGAGCAAAAACTTCAGTGAGTCAGAAGGTAATATTATCGCCTTAGGTGGTGCTGCTGGTGCCCTGACTGGTGCAGGCCTAGTGTTTTTATCAGGCACTGATAATCCAAAGGTCTACTGGACAGGAATTATTGCGGGTGATATTATTGGGGCAATAGCCACTGCCTCATTCATAAAAGCAGGTGCGTCTGATAAGCATTCACATATCCATATCCGTCCTGAGTCAATCTTCGGCATTGGAATTTCTTTGAAGAACAAAATTCCGACAAAGAATCAGTTTATTACCGTAGAATTTTAACTCATTTTGATTACTCTACGGATTTGAATTTGATTGAATAGACAATCTGTTATTTGTTGACCGTGATTGATTTTTGAATATAATCCGTTATGGGAATTACAAAGAAAAAGATATTATCAGGTAATGAGGCAGTCGCAAGAGGAGCCTGGGAGGCAGGCTGTCATTTTGCTGCTGCATATCCTGGGACACCATCAACTGAAATTCTTGAAAATATCATAAAATATCCAGAGATTTACACTGAGTGGTCAGTGAATGAGAAAGTTGCCCTTGAGGTTTGTGCCGGTGCTTCTTTTGCTGGTGCGCGGTCAATTACAGCAATGAAGCATGTGGGGTTGAATGTTGCTGCAGACCCGATGTTTACCCTTGGCTATACTGGTGTGACCGGTGGATTTGTGATTGTTACCTGTGATGATCCGGGAATGTGGTCTTCACAGAACGAACAGGATAACCGTCATTATGCAAGGCATGCAAAGATACCAATGCTTGAGCCGTCAGATTCCAATGAGACAAAGATCTTTACAAAGTTGGCATTTGAATTGTCAGAAAAATTTGATAGTGTTTTTCTTTTGAGACTTACGACTCGCATATCTCACTCAGCAGGAATTGTGGAGATTGGGCAACGCACGGACATACCACTAAAGGGTTATACAAAAGATATAAAAAAGAGATTGGTGCTTCCTGCGCATGCACGTATCCTCCATAAGAAAGTTGAAGAAAGACTGCAAAATCTTGCCCATTTTTCTGAAGAATTTCCGTATAACCGAATTGAATGGGGTGACAAGAATCTGGGCATAATAAGTTCAGGCATTGCATATATGTATGCAAAAGAAGTTTTTCCCGATGCGAGCTTCTTGAAATTGTCACTTACTTATCCTTTGCCAGTAAGCTTGATTAGAAAATTTGCGAGGGCAGTAAAAAAAATTATTGTTATTGAAGAAGGAGATCCGATTATTGAACAGGAAATCAGGGCAATGGGCATCAGTGTTACAGGCAAGGATAAAGTCCCATTATGTGGTGAACTGGACCCGACCGTATTGAAAAAGAGTTTCAAGAGAACCGTAGAAACAAAGGATGTGGAGATTCAGGAGATTCCTGAGAGACCACCAGTTTTGTGTCCGGGTTGCCCGGAGCGTGGAGTATTCTATGTGATTAACAAACTGAAACTTATTGCGACAGGCGATATCGGGTGTTATACACTTGGTGCCCTGCCTCCTTTGAATGCAATGGATACCTGTATCTGCATGGGTGCTTCAGTTACGAACGCACATGGAATGGACAAGGCAGGTGGAAAAGAGCTCAGCAAAAAACTGGTTGCGGTGATCGGGGATTCTACATTTTTCCACTCAGGAATTACCGGACTGGTCAATGCGGTGTATAACAAAGGTAATTTGAATCTTATTATTCTTGATAATCTTACCACTGCAATGACTGGACATCAGCCCCATCCTGGCACAGGAAGACTTGCCCATGGTGAGGAAGGCAAGAGGATTTTACCTGAGGATGTTGCGCAGGGTTGTGGTGTAGAATTTGTGAGGGTTGTTGACCCGACAAATCTGAAGGCGACTGAACAGGCAATAAGAGATGCCTTAAATTATGAGGGGGTGACGGTTCTGGTATTCAGAAGTCCCTGTATATTCTTGAAAAGACCAAAGCCGTATCTCATTGTTGATGTTGAAAAATGTAATGGCTGTAAATTGTGTTTGCACCTTGGCTGTCCTGCAATCAGATTGCAAATGGTTGAAACAAAAGAAAAACCTCTGGCGTTCATTGAACCCACACTTTGCAGCGGTTGTGATTTGTGCGTACAATTGTGTCAGCATAATGCAATTGAGTCATCAAAAAAGGATTGAGCTATGGCAAGGAAGAAACATGAAAACAGAACTAAGTCTGATAAAGTGACAAGTACTGTCATCTGCGGAGTTGGCGGGCAGGGAATATTGCTTGCTTCGGATATTCTTTGTACTGCTGCTTTTTTTGCGGGTTTTGATGTAAAGAAAAGCGAGATCCATGGAATGGCACAGAGGGGAGGTAGTGTTATTACTCATGTTCGTTTCGGTGAAAAAGTGTATTCCCCCTTGATTGAAGAAGGCAATGCTGATTTTATCTTGGCATTTGAGAAACTTGAGGCACTGAGATACAGTCATTACCTGAAACAAAATGGCACAATAATTGTAAATGACCTCCAGTTGCCACCTATGAGCGTGCTCACCGGTGCAAAGAAATATCCAGAAGATATTATTGAGATTTTGAAGAAGATAGGAAATGTTGATTTGGTTCCAGCCCAGAATATCGCTTTAAGAATTGGTAATGTGCGTGCGGTAAATGTTGTGCTTTTGGGTAGCCTTGCCCGTTATTTAGATTTGCCCAGGGATATATGGATTAATGCGATAAAAGAGAATGTCAAAGCGCAATATGTTGAATTGAATGTTAAGGCGTTTGAAGCTGGAATGGAGAAAGGCAGTAAGTAGAAGGCAGTAGGGAGTAAGGAGTAGGTAGTAAGTAGTAAGTAGTAGGTAGTAGGTAGTAAGCAAGATGTCGGATAAGAGTTAAAGTCAGGGTAGATAAGAAGTTTTGATATTTTTTATTCCGTTGAAGATACTTCTATATACTTCAGGATATTCAACAGAGATATTGTTCAAGAAGTCTCTGATGCTCTGTCGTTTTGAAGCCTGATAATACGGGCATTTGTTTATTCCTTCGGGAATTTCAAGGGCGTGGGTAATCTTCAAAATATTTTTTTTATCAAGATAGTATAATGGTCTGATAAATGAAAAACGTCCGTGGATCACTGATTGTTTGGGAACAAATGTTGAAATTTCACCATTGTAAATGATATTTAGAATAAATGTTTCCACCACATCTTCAAGGTGATGAGCAAGAGCAACCTGGAATATGTTCAAAGATTCAGCATATTCTAATAATCTTCGTCTGCGCTCTCGGGCGCAGAAAAAGCATTTCTTTTCAAGGCTTTTCAATCGGACATTGATACCTGTATTAATGATTTTGCATGGAATTTCCAGTTTTCTGCAGAACTCTTCAACAAAATCAGTATTCCAGTCAGGAAAGTTTGGATTTATGTGACAGGCGTAAATTTCCCAGTTCTGCTTGAATTTTTTATTGTACTCGTTCAGAAGAAAGAGAAGGGCAAGACTATCAGGACCGCCAGATACACCAACAACCACCCCGGAATTCTTATTAAGAAAATTGAAACGTTTTATTACTTTGCTTATTGCTGATAACGAGCGATTTACCGGTCTTGAATTCAGTTCCAAAGGGGAATATTATCTCAGCACGATCAATTGTTTTATTACCACACCCTTCTTGGACTCAAGACGGTAAAAGTAAACACCATTGGGCACCAGCACGCCTTTATCATCATCCGCGTGCCAGGGTATAATGTAAGTGCCTTTGCTATAATAGCCACTTGCAACTACCTTTACTGGCTTTCCAATTAGATTATACACGGTCAGTGTTAAGGACATTGGTTCATTTATTGTGAACTCAAATTCGGTGTAATTATCCACTGGATTTGGACGATTCTTGTTAAGGATAATAATATCGGTTTTCGTCTGTGTTGTTCGTGAAAGAATCTTCAGTGTTTTTTCAAAACGATTGAATAGTATTAGATTATTGTCAGCAGGGTGAACAAATACTTTTGAATCCAAATCAATATTATCCAGCATAATCTTCTCCACATGTTCACCATTCGGATTCAAAACGAGTATAGAATCTTTGAACAGGATGTAGTTTCTGCCATCCTTGCCTGTTGCAAAGTCAAGAATACGTTCTGATGCGCTGAAGATAATCTGACTTCTGTAAGTAGCAGGATTATTCAAATTGCTGATTATCCACGCATATATCTGGTTGTTTGCCATTGTGAATAGTGTCATTTCGTTTTTTGCTTCTTCTGTTCGTAAAAGAATAGAGAATTTCTCAACATTTGTGTTGAGCGTACTTATTATTTCGTTACCTTCTGCAAAACTAATTTTATTGCCTTCGGAAATTGCGATAATATTTCTCTTGTCCATCTGCACGTTCTCAATCTGGATTGGATTTATTAGATTTATGCCTGAGTTGCGAATTTGGCCATCAATAGTCAGGGTCGACAGACTATTATTATTGTCAATCAAATAGAATTCTTCATTCTCATTGGGCGTAAAGAGTTTGGCGTTTCTTATTTCTGAAAAAAGAATTAATCCCTTCGTAGTATAATCAATCTGTGATAATGAAGATTTGCTCAGAATCCAGATTTTTCCGTCGTTGCCTACCTTTATGTCACTTACTGATAAACCCTTGGGCAGTGTAATTTCTTCGCGCTTCTGCCATTCAGCTGATGATAAAAGAAAAATAAAAAATATCACGATTATTTTTTTCATATACCCCCTTGTTAAGGACATTAAATAGTCTGTGGGTTTGGATACTTGAAAATCCAAACACCCTTCTTGTAAGATATTTGATCATTATCACTTCCTATTTTATATTATATTTACATTTTTCGTATTGTCAAGACTTAAATTTAGTTATTGAACTGCCCAATTCATTCTCTATATCAGCCCTCGTGCTTATGGCTTAAAATCAAATGGTATCTGAATGCTCTGTTCAAATGGCTCGCCGTCCTTGGTCGCGGGTTTGAATTCCCATTGCTTTGCGGCAGTAAGAGCAGCGTCTTCACAGGCAGGATTGCCAAAACTTGAATATATTGTAGCAGATTTAACCTTGCCGTCCGTGCCCACAAGTACCTTTACTACAACTCTACCAGTTGCACCAATTGCCTTGGCTGATTCAGGATACTTTGGTTTGAACTGTTTTGTCGGAACAGGTCGGGTAATCACCGAAGGTTTAGGCGGTGTTACTGGTGGTGGTTCAGGCGTAGGTGTGACAACTGCGGTTGTTTCTTTCTTTGCTGCGGCTGCTTCCAGTAATTTTTCCGGCGATACAGTTGTGGGTGGCTTTGGAGTTTCCGTTTTTGTCTCACCTTTAACAGGGGTTGTAGCAGTGGGAGTTGTAGTAGTAGGGGTCGGAGTTGGGGTAGGTGTTGGTGTAATCACTGCTGCAATTGTGACCCGTCTCTCTGCTTCAGGTATCCAGTATGTGTACGCATTGGCAAGAGTCAGTCCTTCTTCTATTCCTTTTACTCTTTTGTAGTTCGCAGCAATTTCATTGGGGACCACCAGGAAGGTGTATGGCTGATCTTCATAGACAATTTTCTGAAATTCGCCCCAGATTTCCCTTGCCTTTTTTCTATTCAACATTACTGTTCCGGTTTCAATGAGTGAATCAGCAACTCTGTTTTTGTAACTGACAAAATTGTATTTTCCACGGGCAGGGTCTGAATGCCAGTAAAGTGTCGGGTCAATCTTATCACTCACACTCCAACCCATAATAAAACCATCATATTTTCTATTGAGGAGTGCAGAAATGAAAGAGCCAACATCCATGGTCTGTGCATTGACTTTGATACCGAGTTGAGTTAAGTAGTTTGTGACATAAGATAAAATTTGCACACGGTCAGGATTTTCAACATTGGCGATGATAGTGAGTGTGATATCCTTTCCATTCTTATCAAGGATTTTGTTCCGATTTCTGTCTTCAAAACCTTTTGCAGTCAAAATATCCTTCGCCTTTGCCAGATTATACTCAACAGGCGAAATTTCCTCATTAAAAGCCCAGGACGACTGCGGAAGAGGACCAAGAGAAACCTTACCCATTCCCAGAAAAACATCATTGAGGATCTGTGTGCGGTTGATTGCCATGGTCAATGCCTTGCGTATCTCTTTGTCTTTCAGAAATTCATTATCCAGGTTCCAACCTACATAAATATAGCTATTGCCGGGTTTGGATGAAATGTTAATGTTCTGATTGCCGGACAATTTCTTTGCTTCAGCAGGGGTTAAATTTAAGACAAAATCCAGATTGCCCTGTTCAAAGTCACCAATCATAGCATCCACATTACCATAATATTTGATTATGATTTCGTCCAATGGAGGCCTACCACGGTAATAATCGTCATTGGCAGTGAGTACAAGTCCTGAACCAGGTAACCATTCTTTGATTTTGTATGGTCCATTTCCTACAATCTTTGTCTTGCCAAATTCAGCCCCAAGTTTCTCATATATGTGTTTGGGAACAGGCATTATGTCTGAATCAGTGAGCAAGTTTGCATAGACCCTGGAGAAAGTGAACTTGATTGTGTATTTATCAATAAGTTCAACCTTCTTGATATAATTGAGTGAAGCGATAAACGGGTAGTTTGTTTTTGGGTCCTGCATTTTTTCATAGGTATAAAGAACATCTTCCGCAGTAACCGGTTCACCATCCCACCATTTAATGTCTTTCCGCAGGTAATAAGTAATGGCTGTCAGGTCTTCAGAAAATTCCCAGGATGAGGCAAGCTCAGGCTTCATCTTGCCTGTATTCGGGTCAATGCGATGGAGTCTCATAAACAAAAGGTCAAGAACCTCATTTGAGCCCAATACCGATGGTTGCAAAGGAGAAATCGTGCCCGGTAAGTCAGTTGTGCCAATAATCATTTTTCCGCCTTTCTCTCCCTTTATTTGTTCTTCTTTCTTGGCACAACCCAAAACAAAGAGCACAATAATTATTAGTATTGGCACTAATTTTTTCATTTTACCCCCTTAGTTAGTTAACCAAAGACCAAACCTTGTTTCTCTTCCTAAATTATAAATACATTATATTCCGAATTTTATTCCTGTCAAGTTCGTTATTGATTTGCTTATTCAGTACCAAATTTTTTCCGGAACCATTCAATTACCCTTTTAAGACCGTCATCAATTTCAATCACAGGTTCCCACTTCAGGATCTTTTTTGCCTTGCTGATATCCGGATTTCTCCTGTGTGGGTCATCTTCGGGCAAAGGTTTATAAACAAACTCACTGTTGCTATTACACAGTTTTTTTATTTTCTGAGCGAGTTTCAGGATAGTGAATTCATTGGGGTTACCCAGATTAACAGGCATTGGATAGTCAGTTTGGGCAAGCCTGCTAATTCCATCTATCAGATCGCTTACATAGCAAAAACTTCTTGTTTGATTTCCATCTCCAAAGATGGTGATTGGCTTATTTTTGAGTGCCTGTTCAATAAAAGCAGGAATGACACGTCCATCACCCGGTCTCATTCTTTCGCCATAAGTATTGAATATGCGGACAACACCTATTTTTAGATTTAGTTTTCTGTGATAGGCAATTGTTATTGATTCGGCAAATCTCTTGCCTTCATCATAGACTGAACGAATTCCAATGGGATTAACATTACCCCAGTATTCTTCATATTGAGGATGGACAAGCGGGTCCCCGTAGACCTCACTTGTTGAGGCAAGGAGAAATTTTGCGTTTTTCTTTAGAGCGAGCTCCAGCATATTTATTGTTCCAATTGAAGCAGTCTTCATTGTTTCTATTGGATATTTTAGATAATCAAAAGGGCTTGCTGGTGAGGCAAAGTGTAGTATCAAATCTATGTCTTCTTTTATAGTCGGTAAGTTGCAGATATCACATTTAATAAATTGAAACTTTCTATTTTTCAGGTTGTGTTCTATGTTTTCTTCTTTTCCGGTGATCAAGTTATCAATTGCAATGACCTCAGCACCTGTCTTCAGATAAAAATCAACAAGATGTGAGCCAATAAAACCTGCACCGCCAGTAATTATTACTCTCATCTTCCTATTCCTGCATAG
>JBDRWH010000036.1:3777-12234 GCA_039802325.1 Caldifarciminota bacterium | reverse complement strand
TAGTTGTGATTATAATTCAATATGAAGGGATATTCAATCCTTAAATGTATTACTGCCATTATCATCTTCATTATCTGCGGTTATGCACAAGAAACTGGTGCCAGATATTTGATCATAACACATGACACATTCTATGACGCAATTCTACCCTATGCCCAATGGAAACACAAAATGGGATATAGAACAAAAATTGTCAGAGTGCCCTCACAACTTGCCCAGGACCGTACTGCAATTAGAAACTACATATTAAATGCATATAATGCCTGGCAGATAAAGCCCGAGTTCATTTTGTTCGTTGGTGCACCAAACTATATACCGTGGTCTTTTGGCACTGCGCCTTATGGAGATAACAATTACACCAACATGGACGGAGATATTTATAATGAAATAATTTCCGGAAGGCTTACTGTACATAATACGACTGAAGCCCAGACTGTTGTTACCAAAATGTTAAGATATGAACGCAATCCTGATCTTTTGGATTCTTTGTGGTTCAAGAAGAGTTGTTTGATTGCAAACGCCTATGGAAACACCACTCCTGATGACGATTCTATTGTCTATCGCCTTGACATTCAGTATGTCGCTGGCTTAATGGTGAACAACAATTATCTAAAAGTCGATACATTCTATGCTTTAAGCGGCGACAACGCTGACTCAGTTGTGAACGCTACCAATAATGGAAGAGCATTTGTGTTATATCGTGGTTCAGCAACAAACAACTGGTATAATCCTTTCGCTGTAAATCCTGATTTGCTTGCAAATGGAAATAAACTCCCGATAGTCATTTCAGCTACTTGCGGGACACTCGGAACCGGTTCCACGCCAGCCACTGCTGAACGTTGGTTTTTGACTGGTTCACCGACAAATTTAAGAGGTGCTGCTGGTTATTTTGCCACAACCACAACCGGCACAGGTCTTGCCTATTTGAGAAGTGCTGTAACCCGTGGATTTTTTGATGGTATTTTTTTATATAGAAGAAGAACCTTTGGTGAAGCATGTGAGGATGGCAGATTAAGAGTTTACAATACTTATGGTTCAACCACAGAATATTGTGGCTTTACGACAATTGGTGATCCGTCAATGACGATTTGGACAGCAACACCAAAATATATTACGGTCTCTTATGATTCCGTTCTTTATGCTAGCATTGAAGAAACACTACAAATAAATGTGCAGTCTCAAGGTATACCCATTGAATCTGCTTATGTTTGCATAATGTTTGATACCCTGATCTATCAGACCGGCTGGACAAATGCAACAGGTACGATATCTTTTACATTCAATTCTCCAAACCCGGGACTAATGGATGTAACAGTTACAGGCAGAAATCTTTATCCATTCGAAGGAACCACTACAATCAATGTTGGCTATGGGTTTATTACTTACCAGAGCTGTACGGTTAATGATTCACTTGGAAACAATAATGGCACCATTGACCCTGGCGAGACTATATTATTGAACACCTTGCTCAAAAATTTGGGCGTCATTCCTGTAGAAGGCGTCTGGGCAACACTACGAACAAGTGACACATTGATTGTCATCTGCGATAGCATTTCATACTACAATAACATACCTCCAGGAAATACTCAACTCAGTTTAAATCCATTTGTCTTCACAATCTGCCCACTGACTTACGGACATCTCATCCCCTTTGACTTAACAATTCATGACAAAAATGGCAACACATGGACTGCCAGTTTTTCCCTGATGACTACGGGGATAGGTAGCGGTAGCGGTACTGGTCCAGACCCTTATGGATACTACATTTATGATGATACTGATACCTTGACAGGTAATTCACCAGCATATGCCTGGTTTGAAATTGCAACATCAGCAGGAGGGCCAGGACAGATTATCCCGGAAATCACAAATGACGATGCAGATACTGTTACACTCCCCCTGCCATTCACCTTCAAATTTTACGGAATAAATTACAATACGATAGGGGTCTGTTCTAATGGCTTTGTTGAAATAGGAGGTGCCACCTACCCTTACAGCTATAATGACCCTATACCAAGAGCAGGTAGGGCAAAACGTTTTGCTGCACCATTCTGGGATGACCTTGATCCCAGTCAACAACAGAATGGGCACGGTGATATCTACCGATATTATAGTTATACCAACCACTGCTGGTATGTTGAATTTTACCAAGTTGCCCTTGGCTATGGCAGTGGTGGTCAATGGGAGACATTCCAGGTAATCCTTCGTGACCCCGCTTATTATCCAACACCGACAGGTGATGGAGAAATCTTGTTTATGTATCATACAGTTGTAAGTCCTGATAATTGTACAGTAGGGATTGAAGACGAAACTGAAACACGTGGTATCCAATATGTCTATAATAACAGTTATGACCCAAACGCAATGCCGATTGTAAATACAAGAGCATTATTAATCACCACAAAACCACCCCTCAGCCATCACTCACCCTGGATCAATCTCATTAATTACACCATAAGTGATTCTACTGGTGGGAATAATAATGGCGTTCCTGAGCCTGAAGAAACCATTCACCTTGTGTTATTTATAAAAAACGATGGTGATACAGCAGTGACAAATGTAACAGGAATTCTTAGAACAAATTCAACAAGTATCTCAATTACTGATAGCACTGCGAATTTTGGCAACATGGATATTGGTGCCACTGCTGACAACAATTCAAATCCATATACAATCCATATTACTGAGACACCAACAGATACCGTTGTCGGATTAATCGTTTACCTTTCCGGCAATAACGCCAATTATCAGACCTATGCGTATCTCACTATGAGAATACGTGTTGAAGTTAGCGTGGAAGAAGTCTCAATTGATAAAGAGCCATTCTGGCTAAGAGTATATTCCAATCCATTCAGGAACCACTGTATGATCAAAATCCAAATCCCAAGCACCAAATCCCAAACAAGTTCCAATACACAAATTCCAAACCATTCCGAAATTCGCAATCCGAAATCCGAAATTTCTTTAAAGATCTACGATGTTGCAGGTCGTGTTGTAAAATCCTTTAATCCTGAATCCTGTATCCTGAATCATGCATCAGATATCATCTGGTCTGGTGATGATGATATGGGTCGTCGTTTATCTTCGGGGATTTATTTTGTGCAGTTAAAATGCGAAGACTATCAAAAAGTTGAAAAGGTAATTTTACTTAGATAATCCCATCAATCCAAATCAATTAATTCTAAATGGGCAGACTCTGAAGGTCTGCCCGCATTTTTTTATTATTGACAGGGTGGGGAGTATGTATATAATTTATTCCGGTTGCTGGTATGAAAAAATTTGTGATTGTTTGCCATCTAATTAGTATCTGTTTTGCTCAGGAAATTGGTGCAAGATATCTGATAATTACCCATGACAATTACTACAATGCAATAAAACCGCTTGCCGAGTGGAAGACTCAGAAAGGCTATAAAACGAAAATTGTTCGACTTTCAGAAATAGGGAGTGATTCCACTCAGATAAGAAATTATGTTGTAAATGCTTACAATACATGGGATATAAAACCTGAATATTTACTCCTTGTAGGTAATAAACATCAATTGCCCTTTCCGCTTATGGGTATGTCAGGCTTTGATTATTATTATTCAGATAATTATTACACAAATGTTGTTGGTGATTTCCGGAATGAAATAATCCCTGGCAGATTATGGGTTTTTGATTCCAACCAGGTGAAAACCATCGTTGCCAAGATTTTGGGCTATGAAAAAAGTCCTTATTTGGCTGAACCACAGTGGTTCAAAAAAGGGACAATCATTGTAAACGTAGACGACTATCCGCCATACTCTGATTCTGTTTATTGGGCGGATGCGGCGCTTGCGAATGACCTTATGACCAATGCTGGCTTTGTTCAAATTGACACACTCTCAGACAGCTATGGACATTCCAGCGCTGACGTAATCAATAGTATAAATGACGGCAGAATCTATGTACTTTACCGGGGTGTTGGGTTTCAATACTGGGATTATCCATTCTGGGACATTGATACTTCTGATATGTATAATGGTCACAGACTTTTTGTCGTTATATCAGCAACATGTGCCACTGTAGAAGGAATTGGTTATTCGTGGTTAAATGCAGGAACACCTCAAGAACCCAAGGGAACGGTCGGATTCTATGGCACGACAACGGTTCTTGAACATGCTGCAGAATTACGTAGTGCTGTCGCCAAAGGAACAATCCAGGCAATTTTCAGAGATAGTCTTGTTACCCTCGGAAAGGCAGCCGAAGCAGGTAGAATAAACTACTATAATATCTTTGGCAATACCCTTGAATATGACGGTTGGACCTGTCTCGGTGATCCTGAGATGACCTTATGGACAACGACACCTCGAGTAGTCAATGTTTTACATACTGGTGCCTGGGTAACTGATACTTATTCAGTTCAAATAAAACACAACGCGCAGCCAGTAGAAAGCGCATTAGTTTGTATTATGACTTTGCACGACTCTACCAACTATTTCTATGAAAGAACTGACCACAATGGAAATGCGACATTTGTTGGCAGTTTGCACCAACCTGACTCCGCTCTGTTAACCGTTACGGGCAGGAATTTATTGCCCATCATCGACACAATTATCGGCGGTTATACTGGCGGTCCCTTTCTAACATATTACAGACACCTTTGTCTTGATACCATAGGTGGGAATGGAAATTATCAACCAAACAATGGTGAAAATGTCGAACTTGCGTTGTGGATAAGAAATATTGGAGATTCTCCAGCCTATGGCGTTACGGGTATCCTACAAACAGCAGAACCAGATAATTACTTTCAAATCTCGGATACAATCAAGTCATTCGGTGATATCCCTTCCTCTGATTCTGCATTCACTTCAGAAGACGGTTTCAATATCTCAATACACCCTGATTGTCCTGACAGCCATCAAATAAAACTACGACTCATAATGATGGATATTTATAATAATACATGGATTTCTAATTTCTGCTTTTTAGTTTATAGCCCGCGACCTTTTGTCATTTATAAGTCTTACAATATAAATGATTCAATCGGCGGCAATGGAGATAAAAAGATAAACCCTGGTGAAAATATTGAACTTGGTGTATGGTTGCAGAATATAGGTGATTCTATGGCTGAAAATGTTACAGGCATATTGAGAAAAGAAAGCACTGATTCTCTTTTTACGCTTGATGATACAATAAAATTCTTCGGCACAATACTACCAATGGATTCTGCATATACAGGTGATAATGGATTCAATATTTTTGTTGATACCCTATGTCCTGACCAGCACCTTTTTGAACTCCAGATAAAAATCACAGACTCTCTGGATTCAACATGGATTTATAATTTTAATCTGGTGAATTACGCCCCCTTTCTAACATTTGATGATTACTACATCAATGATACATTAAGATATATTTTACCTGGAGAAACCGCATCTCTTAGGATTTTGGTAAAAAATATAGGTTCAACAACTGCCAATAGCATTATCGGACGTCTAACTTCTCTTGACACGCTGATCACGGTTATCAATGATAGCACATGCTATGGTAACATACTTCCGGACAGTATCTCAGGAAACCAATCATCCCCATTTTTGATAACGGCAGACTCCGCTACTGTACAAGGACATTCATCCACAGTAAAACTCGCTCTCGATGGTTTGCTTTACCATAGATCAATCAATGTTCCGATTTACATTGGCAGGCGAGACTACCTTGTATGGGACCCTGATCCAAATCATTCAAGTGGTTTTGTAATCCATCAAAGACTTGTAACCCTCGGCTATAATGGAAAATATTCCCAATCTTTTCTATATGATTCTCTGAATCTTTTCAAATCCCTTTTCGTAACTTGTGGTATGTATCCAAGTAAATTTGTCATTTACAACAATAGCCCGATGCTTCCTGAAATCCTTGATTTTCTGAATGACGGAGGCAAAATGTATTTGGAAGGCGGTGACGTATGGCATTACGACCCCTATAATGGAGGATATAATTTTTGTCCTGTCTTTTGTATAACACCATTGTCAAATAATATTGGTGTTTTTAGCGGGGTTCACGGTTGTGATTCAACTTTTACTCACTCTATGAACTTTACTTATTCAGGCGAGACTTCTTCTGTGGATTGGATAACCCCAAATACCAATGGTATTGCAATTTTCAAAAACAGATATAACGAACGTATCTGCGGTGTGGTTGCAAACCATCAAACAATAGGGCTATCATTTGAATTTGGTGGATTGGTTGATAGTGTCTCCCCCTCAACCAAACTTGCACTTGTTGATTCAGTAATGCATTATTTTAATATCACACCTTCCGGCGGAATTACTGAGCAAACAAATCTGACCGTCAACCATTTTTCAACAATTCTGGAAGTTTACCCCAATCCATTCAGGAATCACTGCGTGATTAAGTTCCAAATCCCAAGCACCAAATCCCAAACAAATCCTAATTACCAAAATTCAAATAAAGAATTAATCAGTAGTCAGTATCCAGTAGTCAGTATGAAGATTTACGATATCACCGGACGGGTTGTTAAATCTTTTAATCTTGAATCCTGTATCCTGAATCATGCATCAGGTATCATCTGGTCTGGTGACGATGATACCGGCCGCAAACTGCCTGCGGGAGTATATTTCATAAGATTAGAGACCGATGGTTTAAACAAAATAGAAAAAACAGTTTTACTGAGATAGACTGGTGTGACTTATATTAACTTCTATCCCTTGACTTAAGTCTAAATATGGTTATAATATAGTAATCCAAGAAGGAGTTGATGAGAAAATTACTCATATTCATACTTTTTCTGATTGCCTTGGGTTCTACCCAACAAATCGGAGCCAAGTATTTGGTAATCACAAATGATGCGTTTTATGATGCCATATTACCCTATGTCCAGTGGAAGCATAAGATGGGATATAAGACAAAGATTGTCAGGGTGCCTTCAGAAATTGGACAGAATGCGACCGCAATCAGAGATTATATCGTTTACGCTTACAACAATTGGCAGATAAGACCAGAGTTTATATTATTTGTTGGCGCACCAAATTATATACCATGGTCTCTCAGTACTTCACCCTATGGTGACAACAATTATACCAATATGGACGGCGATATTTATAATGAAATTCTTTCAGGAAGATTAAATGTTCACAGCGTATCTGAAGCCCAAACCGTCGTTGCCAAGATGCTAAGATATGAACGGTATCCTGATATTTCAGACCCCTTATGGTTTAAAAAGGGATGCACCATTGTCAACGACCGACCCAACGGACAATACGATGATGACTCAATCACCTATCGGCTTGATGCCGAGTATGTGGCGAGCCATATGGTAAATAATGGCTATGTCAAGGTTGATACATTCTTTGCGAGTCGTGGTGCGAATGCGACATCGGTAGTAAATACGACGAACGAAGGAAGGAATTTTGTTCTTTACCGAGGCTCTGCAACAAATAACTGGTATTCACCATTCGCTGTCAATCCTGATGCACTTAACAATAGCAATAAACTACCCATTGTCATTTCGGCAACCTGCGGGACTCTTGGAACTGGTTCTACGCCCACGACAGCAGAACGCTGGTTCTTGACTGGCTCACCTACAACTTTGCGTGGTGCTGCAGGTTATTTTGCGACGACAACAAGTATCACAAATGGTGCGTATTTGCGCAGTGCAGTAACCCGTGGATTTTTTGACGGAGTGTTTTTATATAAAAGAAGAACTTTTGGTGAAGCCTGCGAGGATGGCAGGATAAGGGTCTATAATACTTACGGTGCAACAAACGAATATCGTGGTTTTACCACCATTGGAGATCCGGCAATGACGATTTGGACAGCGACACCGAGATTGTTGACGGTATCCTATGACTCAATTCTCCATGCTGGAACAGAAGAAACCCTGCAGGTCAATGTCCAGTACCAGGGAGTTTCCATTGAGTCTGCCTACGTTTGTATTGTTTTTGACACTTTAATCTACCAGACTGCCTGGACAAACTCATCAGGTTATGTGACCTTTGTATGTTCGCCTGCAGATACTGGAACAATGTATCTTACAGTTACTGGCAGAAATCTCTATCCATTTGAAGGAATAGTTTCAATAATCCATAACAGTGTCCATCTCACTTATACCGGTAATTCACTGACAGATTCACTTGGAAACAATAATGGCAATCTGGACCCTGGAGAGACAATTTTACTATGGGCACAAATCAAGAATATAGGTGCAACAACTGCTCAGGGAGTAAGAGCGGTATTGAGGACAACCGACACTATGATTGCGATTGCCGAAAGTATCTCTTTTTATGGCGACATTGAGCCACATCAAATATCCCAGGGATTAAATCCATTCGTATTCACAGTTTCACCGAAAAATTATCAACATTTCATACCTTTTGAACTGACAATGTATGATACCAATGATAGCGCCTGGAGTGCCAATTTTACACTTATGACCACAGGCACAATGCCTGGTGGAAATGGCACAGGTCCAGACCCCTA
>JBDRWH010000036.1:0-3767 GCA_039802325.1 Caldifarciminota bacterium | reverse complement strand
ATACTGACACCCTAACAGAACATGCGCCTGTATATGATTGGTTTGAGATTGCACCATCGGCAGGTGGACCCGGTGTAATAATTCCTGAAATAACAGATGGCGATGATGATACAGTTACCTATCCCCTGCCGTTTGATTTTCCTTTTTACGGTATAAATTATGATTCTATTGGTATATGTTCAAATGGCTTTCTGGAATTATCAACATCCACTTACTGTTTTGGCGATAACAAACCGATTCCGTCGCCAACGGGTCCCCGAAGGCTCATTGCGCCCTTCTGGGATGATTTCGACCTCAGACCTCCGCCTGATGGTAATGGCGATGTCTACTACTTTAATGATGCAACCAATCATCGTTTTATAATTGAATTCAAAGATTGCAAACACTTCGGTGTTATACCTCTGATTGAAACCTTCCAGGTAATCTTTCTTGACCCCATGTATTACCCAACACCAACTGGAGATGGTGAGATCTTATTTATGTACAATACAACTGATAATCCCTATAGTTGCACCATAGGCATTGAAGACGAAACAGAAACTCGCGGTCTTCAATATGTCTACAATAACGACTATGATCCTGATGCAATGCCAATCATTAATGGCAGGGCTTTGTTGATTACAACAAAACCCCCGACAAGCCAGCATTCCCCCTGGATCAATCTTACCAATTATACGATAAATGATTCGTTGGGCGGTAACAATAATGGCATCCCCGAGCCTGGAGAAACGATTGAATTGACAATTTATATAAGAAATGGCGGTGACACAATCGTTTCAAATGTAAATGGTATTTTAAACACAAATTCAATGAGTGTTTCTTTAATTGATACGATTGCTGATTTTGGAGATATTGATATTGGACAGGTTGTTAACAATAGTTCAAATCCTTATATCTTGCAAATTACAGAAAATCCAGCTGATACCCTGGTCGGATTGATTATTCATTTTTCAGGCAATGATGGAAATTACAGCACCAGTGCCTATTTAACTTTAAGGATTCATTCTGAAGTCAAGATTGAAGAAAGTTCAAATTCGCATTTTGCGTTTCGCAATACGCAATTGGAAGTCTTTCCCAATCCATTCAGGAATCACTGTATGATCAAATTCCAAATTCCAAGCACCAAATCCCAAACAAATTCCAATTACCAAAATTCAAACAAAGAAGTAACCAGTGATCAGTATCCAGTAGCCAGTATGAAGATTTTTGATATCACGGGACGGGTTGTCAAATCTTTTAATCTTGAATCCTGTATCCAGAATCAAGTATCCAGTATCATCTGGTCTGGTGATGATGATATGGGTCGCAAACTTCCCGCAGGAATCTATTTTGTCTGTTTTGAAGATGGTGCTACTACAAAAAAAATCGAAAAAGCAATACTGCTGAGATGATCAGCCTTTCAGTCGTACTCGTGCAATTAGTATTTGCTACCCCTGAAATTGACCCGCGTTATCATACTTACGAAGAGGCAACTCAAGAACTCGATTCAATTACAACACTCTATCCTACCATTACAAAACTTTATAATCTTGGTTTTTCTACGCGTGACAGCCTCCCGATTTTTGGAATAAAGGTCTCTGACAATCCCGGAATAAAAGAAGATGAACCTGCGCTTTTATTCAACGGAATTCACCACGCAGAAGAATTATTGGGGTGTGAGGTCTGTTTGTATCTTCTAAATGACCTCGTCAGTAAATACGGCATTGATTCAGCAATCACCTACTGGATAGATAATGCGGAAATATGGATAATCCCAATATTGAATCCAGAAGGGCACAATGTCGTAACAAGTGGTATTGATACTATATGGCGTAAAAACAAAAGAGATAATAATAACAATGGATTTTTTGACCTTGATTCAGATGGCGTTGATCTTAACCGCAATTATGATTTTAACTGGGAACAGGGTGGCAGTTCTGACCCCAGTGACGAATATTATCGAGGTCCATATCCCTTTTCTGAAAATGAGTCAAGGATTATTAGAGGTCTTTCATTCGATAACCGCTTTGTCTTTGATGTTTGTTATCACTGTGCGCGCACTGGGCAGGGTGAGTTGGTCTATTATCCCTGGCGATGGGGAAATCAATTTGCAATTGACCACCAATTCATTAAAAGAATTGCTGATACCCTTGCCTCAAAGATAATAAATGATGCTGGCAATGGTACCTATGTGCCGATATATGGCTATGCTACAGAAGGAAATGCAAGAAACTGGCTATATGGGGTCTGCGGAACATTTGCCTATACGATTGAAGTGAGCAGAAGTTGTTATCCGCCGGGTTACAAAGTTGATAGTATCTGTATTAGAAATTTGGCAGGTGCTTATTATGTATTAGAAAGAACATTTGGTTCAAGCATTACTGGAATCATAACTGACTCAACAACAAATCAACCTCTGGTAGCAGAAATCAGAATCGTAGATTATTATGATTCAACACTTCCGCCAAGGTTAAGCGACTCTCTATTTGGCAGATATCGCAGGATTGTCAATCCAGGCACCTATTCATTACAATTTTTGAAACAAGGCTATGAAACGGTCACAATAAACAATGTTGTAGTACCTCCAGGTATGCCCGTAATCATTAATATAAGAATGAAACCATTGGGAGTTGAAGAAACAAAAAATTCGCAATCCGCAATCCGAAATCCGAAATTAGAAGTCTTTCCCAATCCATCCAAAAATCACTGTGTGATTAAGTTCCAAATCCCAAATCCCAATGACCACACAAATTCCAAGTCCCAAAATTCAAACCAAGAAGTGACCAGTAGCCAGTATCCAGTAGCCAGTATAAAGATTTACGATATCACCGGACGGGTGGTTAAATCTTTCAATCATGAATCCTGTATCTTGAATCATGCATCAGGTATCATCTGGGCTGGTGACGATGATACTGGTTGCAAATTGCCAACAGGCGTTTATTTTGTGTGTTTGCAATCCGGCGAACTTGAGCTGATTCAGAAAGCAATTCTCTTAAGATAACAAAAACATAGCCACATAGTATTGGACAACTTAAAAGAATCCAAGGTTACTGAAAAACCATTAGATAAAATTACCCCTTTCTTCCTTAACACTTGTTATGGGACCATGGCCTGGATAAATAACAATATTCTCGGACAGCACAAGTATCTTATTTATTATTGAATTCATTTCAATTTCATAATCACCATCATATAAATCAGTCCTGCCAATTCCATCTTTGAATATCGTATCACCGCTAAAAAGATATTTCTCATTTAAGAGGACCGAGATGCCGCCACTCGTATGTCCCGGGGTGTGGATTATCTTCAAACTGTTGTCATCAAAATTTATCACCTGCCCATCCTCAAGATAGCCATCAGGTTTTAGAGAGTCACCCGATACACCAAAATATATGGCGCCACTTTTCTGTGGGTCAAGTAGTTTTTCTTCATCAAGTCTATGGCAATAGATCTTGCTTTTGAATTCTTTTTTCAAAACTATACAACCAGATATATGGTCAAAATGGCAATGGGTAAGGATGACCATAGGAATTTCAGAAACTTCGTTCTTAATTTTCTTTATCAAGGATTCCACTTCAGTTTCAACAAATCCTGGGTCAATAATAATGCTCGTTTTTCTGTTATGGATTAAATACATATTAGTCTCAATATAACCAACGATATAGGTCTTTATAGATAAATCATCTGAATGCTTCATTACTCCGCCCAAGTTTCAAACAATCAACCATGCCCATTAACCATACCGGCATCTACGCCCAATAACAAGAAACCATCCGTCCAAATCCCAG
>JBDRWH010000035.1:1993-12341 GCA_039802325.1 Caldifarciminota bacterium | reverse complement strand
ATACTGAAATTACTTCAGATTAAAAGGGGTGTAATTGCCTTAACAAAAATTGACCTGGTTAAAAAAGAACAACTAAATATTGTTGTTGATGATATTAACAAATTGACTCAGGATTCTTTTCTCCAGAATGCACCTATTGTTCCTGTCTCCAATGTAACAGGAGAAGGAATTGAAGAACTGAAGAAAATACTTGATCAACTGATAGAACAGACTGAATCCAAGAAAGATAAGGGAATCTTTCGCATGCCCATTGATCGATGTTTTACAATGAAAGGTTTTGGCACGGTCATTGCTGGAACTGTGCTTTCTGGAAAGATAAAGATTGGAGATACGGTAGAGCTGCTGCCTCAGAAAAAACAATTGAAGATTCGCGGAATTGAAGTTCACAACAAGAAAGCAGAACAAGTAGGCACCGGTTTTCGTGCAGCAATAAATATTGCAGGTGCAGAAAAAGAAGAAATAGAAAGGGGCAATGTTATTGCACAACCAGGTTATTTTGAACCTTCTCTGTTTATGAATGGCTCTTTGTATCTACTGAATTCAGCTCCCAGTTTGAAAACCTTCAGTCGGGTGAGACTCCACCTTGAGACAAGCGAAATCCTTGCACGGGTTGTAATCCTTGATAGAAAAATACTTGAACCTGGAGAAAAGGCAATGGTGCAGTTTCGCCTTGAAACACCAGCGGTTTGTGATATTGGTGACCGATTTGTAATCCGCGCCTATGTTCCACCAACAACCATTGGTGGTGGTGTGATTTTAGAGCCAAGGGCTACAAAGATTAAGGGGTTTGATGAGGAAATCATTGAACATCTGCAAAAACTTGATACGCAGGATCCACTGGTGCTTGTTGAAGAAGATGTGAATCAGCATTTCAATATACCAGTAAAGATTGAAGAAATTGCAAAAGATGTGAATCTACCTCTGGATACCGCAAGAAATCTGGTAGTGGAACTGACAAAAAATAATGCTATTGTGTTAATTGATGAGAAACGGGGGTTATACTACAGTCAGAAAAATCTGGCAGAACTGAAGAAAAGAATCCTGGAGATATTAAGAATTTTCCACCAGGATAACAGCACACTGCTTGGTATGCCCAGGCTTGAGCTTATTACAAAACTTGGAAAAGGATTTGATAACACCTTGTTCAGTTTTGTGCTCCAGAACTTGAAAGAAGAAAAGAAAATTAGAATCACCGAAGATGGCAAAGTCAGTCTGTTTGACTTTTGTGTATCACTGGATAAGGAACTTGAAGCAGTTGTTCAAAGGTTGGAGAAGATATTCATAGACTCTAAATTCCAGCCTCCCCAAATTGAGTCACTGATGGACCAAAAAATTGGATCACCAGATTTGGTAAAAAAAGCCTATCGGTATCTGCTTGACAATGGCACCTTGATCCATGTGGGCGAAGGAATTGCCTTTCACAAGAATATGATAAAAGAAGCACAAACAGAATTAGTAGATTTCTTACAGAAACATAAAGAAATGAGGGTTGCAGAATTTAGAGATTTACTGAATGCCAGCAGAAAATATGCCCTGCCACTTTTGATATATTTTGACACAAAAGGAATCACAATTAAACGCGGTGAAGTAAGGGTTTTAGGAAGTGGCGGAGGCGTGTAGGAATCGAACCTACCGTCCCCCTTTCGAAGGACACCCGGGTTTGAAGCCCGTCAGGCACACCAGCACCCATCCGCCTCCATTTTATTTCATTCTATTATACCTATCCATTAAGATTTGTCAATAAATCAAAATCTGTTCGCCTTCACCCCTATTCTACCCTGTTCTCCCTTGTTCTCCCTTATTTAATTCATCTTTCGTTATACGGTTTCGCTGCCCGTATCGTCAAATGGTTTCGTCTATCGTTCTAAATTACAAACCAACTTCATCAACCAACTCCAGCATCTCAACCCCAACCAACTAACCTTCAGATTATCTCAAAAGAACCGCCTTCTCAATTTCCTTATAATCACCAACCTCGAACCGCACAAAATAGACTCCCGAAGGAACCCGACGACCTAAATCATCACAACCATCCCAGACCACACTGGATACATGATTCACGATACAGGATTCAAGATCAAAAGATTTAACTACCCTGCCTGAAACATCATAAATACTTAATGAAATTTCGGATTTCGGATTGCGAAATGCGGAATTGGTTGGGTCTTGGGATTTGGGATTTGTTTGGGATTTGGTGCTTGGGATTTGGAATTTAATCACAAGGTGATTCCTGAATGGATTTGGATGCACCTCAAGTTGCAGATTGTTAATTAACGATTGGGAATTATCAGTCTCCTCAGTCACAACATAACTTGAAAGATTACCAACCTCCCAATCAAGTAATGAAGGAGTATTAGGTGATTTTGTTATCCGATGGAAAAGTCCCTTAAGCCTCAAAGTGTGGTATGTCAATGTATCAACATTTGTCAACTTGACTGTATCAATTGCCAGGTTCGTAAAAAATCCCACAGAATTTCCAGGTAATACTGAATTTGGTATTAACTGCCAGATTGTGCCATTATAATACTCAATCTGAATGCCAACTGAATCCCCAGCAGTTGCCTTGTGCCAGACCACATCACCCCATTTTGTTCTCGGATAAACAATTGATAAATTATGATAACTCACCGGCGTTCCTGTCATAGTTCCAAAATCAGATTGGGTATACGAAGAAGTAATGAGCACATTATCAGTTGCACACGCATAGCCCCAGTGTGAAGATGCTGTGCTGTCACTGAAAAACCATTCAAATTGGACTGAATCGCAGGGCAACTGACCGCTTAAATCAATATTTGCTGTACCACTTGTACTTGTGGTATATTCAGCTATGTTTGTCCAGGCAGTCCAGACACCCCCTGTCCTCTTACGAAACTTCACGCGCATTTTTTCACCAGTCTGATACACCCTTATACCGTATCCGTAGTTTATGCGCAAATTGGTTGCTGATGACGGTATGTAAACTTTCGGTGAAATCAATTCTTCATTATAGTTTATCACACCACTACCTGCGTCATCATCTGAATAATAGGCATAAGCAGAACCATAATTCGGTGGCGTATAACTACCTAAGTCAGAAGTGGTTCCGGTAGTCCATTTATAATTATCATTATTTCCGTCTACTACAGTCCAGCCTGCAGGCATACCACTCTCAAAATTCGTATTCAAAAGTGTATCAACAATTGTCTGTCCTGAAGCCAATAACACTACACTATCGCCCTGAACCTGTGTTCCATTGAAAATATCATAATTAAATTGTGCACCGGTGGTCTGATACCAGGAACAGGTATTCTGGGGCAAACTTGTACCGATTGTAAATGAAAGTCTCTCAGTATATTGAGTCCATAAACCTGTTCCACCAGGGTCTGTACATTTTACCTTCCACCAGTAGGTCATCCCATTTTGCAATGGGGCGGGAAAGACAAAACTCGCAATGGATCCGCTTGGATATGAAATGGTTGTAGCACTATCAGGACTGGAAAAATTTGGGTCTTCGTCCCACAAAACCCGATACTGAATATTGTCACCCTGAGGGTCAGTTGAAGTAAACGATATAGTTGGTTGTAGCACTGGCAACCGCGCAAAATTGAAGGGTTTGATTATGGTTGGCACAGCAGGCATACCAGAAACACCGTAAGGCTTAATCAATACCGATAATGCTGCAATTTCCGCCTTTATAACTTCTGTGGCAAATGCATTGTTATTATATCCTGCACCAACTGTGTCATGGGTAGTATGATAATGCGGATTTGTGGGCCAGTAATCTTCTATGTTACATAGACCATGATAGCCATTATCATAGAATGGCTGAATATCTGAAGGAATTGATGAGACAGTCTGTTTTACAGTCAGCAAGGTTGTATAGGTGTCAGCACAGGCAATAAAAAAGTCAGCAAAAGGTATATTTGCACTATTGGTCAAAACATCACAATTTTCTGGTGAGGCATCAACATAACCAATCATATCACCATTGAGAACACCAAGAATACTATCACCGTTAGCCCTTGCATTGTCTGCATAGTATTCACTGCCATAAAGTCCAAACTCTTCACCACTGAAGGCAATAAATCTTGCTGAATATTCAAATAGGTAATCTTTCATTACCCTTGCTGCTTCCAGTGCTGCCACTGTACCACTGGCATTGTCATCAGCACCTGGTGCAACATTGGGTGCCTGATTAGAAGTTGCATCAAAATGACCATCAATGACTGCATAGATATTTGGATACAAAACTCCAAACTTTATGCCAATGACATTTGGTGCATGCCCAGAAGTATGATACTGAAAATATACTGAATCACAACCATATTGAATGAATTTGTTTTTAATCCAGTTTGCTGCAGCAAGACACGAATCATGGGTTGAATATCTCGTACGAAAGTTTTGCAGTCTTCTTACAAAACTGAGCACTGTATCAGGACTTACCTTATCAACAATCTCCTGAATGATTGGATTGCTTCGCACCGACGGGAAAGTTGCTACTTTGCTTCTCATTATTGGCTCAAATGAAAGCCGCACAATTTCCACAGGTCCTCTGTTCAAAAGCACAAGTCCATCATTTGTTAGCTTCATCAAATAGACATTATTGTCTTCAAAGAGCACTTCACCAAATTTTGAAAGGTCAATCTGGTTATGAAATTTATACACCAGGTAATAGTCTCCCGCCTGCGGATTCTTATCCAAGATCTGAAATCTAAAATCTTTAATCTTTGTAATCTCAACATCATAAACAACAACTAAGGCACACTTATCTAATTCCCTTATGACCTTTAAATCTCTATCAAAAAGGGGTTCAAGGCGGTTTTCACCAAGTTCTATTTTTACCAGACTTGTCGCGCCATGGCTAAAAACAAACAGCAATAAAAGCGACACGAATTTATTACACATAATCGCCCCCTTATGTATAAGTTTTTTTGCAGCAACTTTTCAAAATGCTAAATAGAATGCCCACGGGAGCTGACATTTACATCTGTGGTTACTATTGGCGTCAAAGAGGAAAAAACAAAGGGCAGGGAGTATAGTACTCCCTGCCCCATTTTTGCCCTATTTCAGCAGTATCGCCTTCTTTGTATCATTGAATTTATCAGCTGTGAATTGATAGAAGTATATTCCTGCAGAAAGTCTGCGTCCCGCATCATCCTTTCCGTCCCAGATTATTGTATAGAAACCAGGTTTCTGCTCACCATCAATGAGTGTTCGGACAACCTGACCAAGGCAGTTATAGATTTTCAGAGTTGCGTGACCAGTCTGTGGCATAGTGTAGTTGATCTTCACAATACCTTTTGTCGGATTAGGCATCGGGCTTGAGAGACTGTAAGAAAGCGGAATTCCAGCGTTTGCTTCACCAACGCCCTGGAGAGGACGGATATCACCGTTTATCACTGTGAATGTCCGGTAATACCAGGCACCCCAGTTCTGCGCCCTGAATGTAGCGTTATCCCTGCCGCGCACAAACAGAGAACAGATATTCACAGCACCAGGGACATACAGCAATCTAACTGAAGCATTTACATCCTCAATGATTTCATCCCAGGAACCATCAGTGACCTGCATTGGCAATTCACCACTGGAATTACCTGATTGGCTCTTGGCGATGTAACTTGCTGCACCAATTGTGCTCAACCCTGTCTCGGAATCGCTCACCACTGCAGTAAATGCAAGAAGTGTATCAGTAGCGGTCACAAACTTTGGATTGTTTGCAACCACAATGGAATTCGGAATCACCTTTGGACCTAAGTCGTCATTGCCGGCAATATTTATACGGAAGTTTGTAGTTTGAGCAAAACCCTTCATTGATGGATACACACCTGCATCGCTCACTGTGACACGCACCTGATAAGTAGTCCTATTTTGTATTGAGGTTACATTCCAGGGATATGGCGAAGTCATGCCTGTGCCTGCAGCAATCGTGTACCAGGTTTGACCTCCATCTGGTGAATACTCAATCCAGGTGCTATCAATGGTGGCTCCACCATAAGCAGTAGCAGTCCAGGCAATGTTGATCGGACTTGAGGTGTATGTCTGACCACCAACTGGTGAAGATAGCGTTACATCTGGATGGTCATGGCCAATAAGCCAGATAAAGTGGTTATTCAAAATATCAGGCAGTTTTGTAGTATCCATCTGGGTAATGGAAAATCCATTGAAGATCGTCCTTGTTCTGTAACCGCCCCACACACCATTACCTGAGGTTCCATGGTTACTACCTGACTCCCACCTTGCACCAATCCGTCCACCAGTTGCTGAATTCCACCGCCATATAGGATTGGATGTTCCACCAGGATCCCAACCATTTGGCGGCGTCGCAACCACATCCAGTGAATCATATGAAGCACCGGTTCTGTGAGGAACATAACTCACTGGTGTGCTGGAATAAGGATTGGTGATAGGATCGCCACTTACTCCATAGATATTGTAAGTTCCGGTCGCAGTACCATCATATTTGTATCTCACCTGCATATAGTTTTTGCACCAGGTAGTATCATAGGCTTTGGTTGAACTATTCTGCCAGGCATGCCACAAGCAATCATGCGAACCAAAGGCAATCCTGCCGCCAAGCTCTTCATATCTCCTGATTGTTTCCTGTTGAACTGGAATAAATGGTGGATATTCATCTTCATAAACTGAAAAGACTGCCTTGTAGTTCTTCATTACTTCACGACTTGGCGTGTATCCATAGTTATCTGAGGTTTCCCAGTAGTTATAGTTCCAGCCACCTAATTCAATTGCTTTGCGAAAACGTTCTCTTAATCCAGGAAGCGGTTGACCTGTCGGAGTCGCATCATTGACACCATCGCACAGCAAGACCAGAATATCAACACCTGCAGTTGCTCTAGTTTTAAATGTGTAATGCTGGCCGCCATTGTTATCACGCACAACATTGCCCCTGAAGTCCCTGGACTCAACATCATAATAGTAGATCGTCACGGGAGATAATCCGGTAAGAGTTACCCGGTGAGGAAGCACATATGGTGTATCAACACTTACGACCTGATTAAGGTTACTCGGACTTGTCCCATAATAAACCTTGGAATTTGCCCCATCATTGGTATTCCAGCAAACATCAGCTGAACTTCCTTCTATTTTTTCACAATGCACATTAGATATGAGGAAGTACCACGCATCAACTGCTGCCCAGGTAGTTGAAGTATAAGCAGGATTGGCATCAGTGTAAGAGACATAGATTGTATCACCCTGACAAACAGATAGCCTGCCATCATTGTGAGTAGCGCCGCGGAATAGAAGTGGAATTTCACCTTTGAATACATAAGAACTTTCTGCAAGTTCAACGCACTTCAAGGTCTCAGGCTGGGTCTCAATGAACTTGCCAGTGAGAACAACACGAACCGTATCGCGAACACCAACCGCACCATAATTCCCGTCTTCTACTCTGACTCTAACGGTATCAACGACAAAGTCATTTGCCCGATAAACAGGTTTGTTAGTAGAAACAACACCTGCAACAGTGCCGGCATTGTAGGTAATTACCAACGCAAATGGCTGTGGACCATAAGGCACATTTCTGCCTTCAATTCTCACAAGCCAGTCACCTGCAGTTGGCGAGTTTACCCTGACACATTCTTCAACATTGAGTGAGTCTCTACCTGCGGGATTTGCGCTTGATTGACCACCAGAATACTGATTACCGCGGTAATATGTCCCACCAATTTGAACATATAAATCAAGGTCATTAACGATCTGCTTGATCACTGAAGGATTTCCCGGATAATCAGTCCATACTATGGTGATCTTCAAATTGGCTGCACCTGATGGTACACTGAAGTGGTAATCTTTTCTTTCACCGGTCAGCACGCCGATTGTATCATCAAGCAATAAGGTCTTGCGTGCCTCACCAGCAAAATACAAAGTAGTATCAAGATTTACCCGACCCCAGCCAATATTGTTATCAGGTACTGTATAAGAACCGATATTCGGATCCGCACAATTAATCAATATCGCCTTGAGCATTGCTGCACTGATATAAGACCAGCCATTACCTGCAACCTTCTTGCCTGAAGGATACCAGCCTTCTCTTAAATACTGCCTTGCAAGTGCTGCTGCACCACAGGCACCAGGTGAAGCCATACTTGTGCCGGTCATACCACCATAGGTAGCGGTTCCGCTTGTGGAAGAATATACATAGTAGGAATTGCCACCAGGTGTGCAAACCGTTGGTTTGATACGACCATCATCCGCAGGACCACGGCTTGAATAACTTGCAAGGTTAGTATAACCACTGCTATTATCAGTAGCACCAATTGAAGCACAATTTTTGGCAGTCGCTGGAGAACCAACAGTGCCTGCACTGGGACCTGAATTTCCATTGGAAAAACAGATAAGAAAATCCCTGTGCCCCCACATAAACTGGTCAACCTGTTGTGAATTGGCAGTATATTCCCCATTTAATGCCGCACCCCAGGAATTGGATGATACATGAGCATTTCCTGCACTATTCCCTGTATAAGGCAGAATAAACAGGTCATTCAAGTCACCAAAAATCCACAGTGTATCACCTGCTCCGCCAATGTCTGTAAAATAATGACGGGCTCTCTTTGCCACACCATCATAGGCGCTTGTACCATGGGTAGTATCATCGCCCGTGACTGTGCCCGCAGTGTGAGAGCCATGATAACTACCTGCATCACCAAAAACGACCTTATCAGAAGGACCACCCAATTTGTAGGCAATGATTGCATTATGCGTAGGATAATCACCCCAGGTCGTGATGGCTGCACTGCCTGAACGATGGGCGTTATGATTGCAGTTGATTCCTGTATCTGATGTATGGGTAATCTCTCCTTCACCAAGAAGACCCTTGTCCCAAATGCTGCGCGTTGTGGTTGTACCAGACTGAACAATACACTGCACATAGTTATTGTTTATTACTGGTCTTATGTACGGCTCAATCCAGTAGATTCCTTTGATATTAGCAAGTGCATTCAGGTCTTTCTTGTTTATCACACCCTGAATTATCTTGTTTATTCCGTTATCAGAAATGCTAAAGTCACTACGACTGGTAATGCCCTTGATTTCGTTCAAAACCGATGAGATTTCAGCATCAAGGAATAATAAAATGGTCACCTGATGCTCGTTACCAACCTGGTCAAACATCCTTGAGATTTTGTAAGCGGGCTGGTAAACACCCATCCAGTTTATAGATGGATTAGCAAGAATTGCGTTTTTCTGTGCCTGCCCATTCACCGAAACCACAAAACCATAATTGGGTATGTAGAAATGAACTTTTATTCCCTGGGATTCCAGCCAGTCTTTTTCCGGTCCGTAAATCGGTCCGGAAAATTGAACGATATAGTATCCAGTTTCATCATCACGGTATTGTGTTTTAAGCCCGGCAGGTAATTCCGGCTCACCATTTTTCCCAAGAAGCCGGGTGTCAAATGAAATCCCATTGGAAAAAACAATCTTTGTAGCATCACCATAGGTTACAGGAATAAACTGCGATTTTGTTTGATTGGAGAAAGTGGGGATAATATCAGTTCGAACTACATTGTCCTCTTTGGGTATTTCAATTTTCACCGGCGACACCGGAGTTGCTTGCTTCTGGGGCGTGGTAATACTTGCACCCATGGCAAGAACAATCGCTATTAAGATTAGTAGCATTTTTTTCATCTTCACTCCTTTCTCTTGTTCAGCAAAATGCTGAACATACACAAAAGCATTGTTTTAACCTCTTAACTTTGCTCTTTTTCGCGTTACCATCACCTCCTTTCCACTTATATTTATTAACAAATAATGATAACTAAAATATCCTCCCTGTCAATAGTTAGCAACAGGAGAAATCAGGGAAGTTAAGGGCAAATCAAGAAGGTCCTTCTTCTCCCTTCTTTACCCCTTATCTTAATAACACTGCCTTCTCTACCCGTTCGTAATCTCCAGCCTCTAACCGCACAAAATACACACCTGAAGGCAACCTGCGACCTAAATCATCACAACCATCCCAGACGATACTGGATTCACGACTCATGATGCAGGATTCAAGATCAAAAGACTTAACTACCCGCCCCGAAACATCATAAACCCTTAATGAAATTTCGGATTTCGGATTGCGAAATGCGGAATTGTTTGGATTTTGGGAATTGGAATTTGTTTGGTGATTAGAATTTGGGATTTGGAATTTGATCGCAAGGTGATTCCTAAATGGATTTGGTGATATCCCAAAATAGAACCTGTCCCCATTATTCTTTTTCACATAGCCTTCTTTAATACCAGGCCAGAACAAAGATTTATAACAACCAGAATTGTATGGGTCATAACGGAACATGGGCCAGTCAAAGATCTTTGAATCAAGATTGAAAACCCAGAATTTGAAATCATTTGACCCAACCATCAAATC
>JBDRWH010000035.1:0-1983 GCA_039802325.1 Caldifarciminota bacterium | reverse complement strand
CTTATGAATATCTTAAAAAAGCACTGGTAATTTCACCACATAATTTCAAGGCGCTTATGCTTCACGCTGAACTTGAATTAATCAGGGGTACAGGAAGTATAAGCTCATCACACCTTAAAAAAGACCATTTAGATGAACCTTCCTCAGAATCGCGCAGCGATACATCTTCAACAACAATATCAAATACTGCAGGTGATTGTTCAATCCTTATGCCGAAATGTATGGGAAATCCCCTCACAAGATTCCCATCGTTATGAAAGGCATAAAGATTCCAATCTGCTGCCCCACAAATAACATCTAATGAACTATCCCCATCAACATCGGTAACAATTGGCAATTTATAGTCATGACCAATTGCTGGCGGAAACCCTGGTACGATATTTCCCAAGGAATCAAAGACCAATAAAGTCTGCATTCCCTGATTACTGCCACAGATTATTTCAGGCCTTTCGTTGCCAATGATATTTGCCAGAACTGGATATGCCTCCACATCACCCAATGCAGGAATGTAAAACTGCCAGACGACATTTCCGTAAGAATCAACCACATTCACAAATTCCGTAGAATCACTATAAAAACAGATTTCAAGATTGCTATTGCCAATTAGGTCGCCAAGCACCGGCGAATATGACATCTTTCTTGCAATTGTAACAGGAAATGGTTCAAGATAATTTCCATAACGGTCCCAGACAAACAAAGAATCTGAATTAGAACCACCACAAGCAACTATTTCCAAGTTACCATCGTCATTTATATCACCAATTGCTGGTGAACCTCCATGCCATCCATACAAATTTTTCAACAGACCATCAGGGGAATAAACACCGCTTCCATCATGGTGAAATGCGCATAGCTTTCCACTTTCAGTTATAACAAAGATTTCAAGATCTCCATCTTCATCAATATCAGCAAAGGCAGGAGAACCAAGCACACCACCAGCGAGTGATTTAGGCCAGCCTGGCAACGGCAACCAGATTGAATCATATTTTGCCAATACATACAAATTATCTTCCCAGTATCTGATACCAAAGCATATTTCAGAAGAACCATCATTATTAACATCCCCTACTGCTGGTGATGACCAGATTTCTTTTCCACACGAAAAAATCCTGCCATCCGGGTCATTACTCGTAGGTGTTCCATCATAGTGCCAGACATAAACATCACCATTTTTTCCGCAGACCGTTATCTCAAACCCGGGATAAGAAGGATCCAGGTCACCAAAATTGGGAGAAGAAAAAAGATAGCCATATACAGTCCTTGGCCATCCCTGGGCAGTTAAAGGATTAGTCTGGGCTTTGATTGTATCTGAAGACAAACCCTGATTCATTGAGGAATCAACCGCGAGTAGATAGTAGTAATAATCAACACCGTGCTGAACATCCAGGTCTTCAAAATAAGCTACTGGTGCTAACGGGTTTTTCAGAAACTCAAAGATACCAGATGGTTCTGTTGAACGATAAACTCTGTAGCCACGGGCTGTATTGACCGGAGTCCAGTTCAAACTTATAGAATTTGGTCTACCAAATGTCCATAAGGAATCAGGTTTTTGTGGTATGGTTAATATGACCTTTTGCTCCTGGACTTTCACATTATGGTAGTACAAAGAGAATTTATAGCATAAAGATCCAGGAGTATTTAACTGCAAGGAAAATGAATCCTGGGCAGGAACTACAAGGCCAGGTTGAATCAGAGGAAAGTAAACGATACTATCCAAAATAGTTATTGTATCAGAATAGGATTGGATTTTTGCATAGACCGAATCACCATGACAATGTCCTTGATTTTCAACAAAAGGCAAGATTTTATATAGACTACCTTCTCCTGTGAACTGCTGGGTAAACAGGGAAAGAATCGGAGATTCAGCAGTAATCTGACAGGTATCATGATTTGTGAAGTCATAATCAACTTTCATAAAGAGATTGAAGCCGTAGCCATCCGGGATCTTGGTACCAATTCTCAATCTCAACGGCGTTATATTTT
>JBDRWH010000034.1:0-12658 GCA_039802325.1 Caldifarciminota bacterium | reverse complement strand
ACCAAAAATGCAAAAAGGGGACCTAATATTGCACCCATGGTATCCATTGCCCTGTGAAAACCATAGGTTCTTCCATAATATGCTTCAGTGGTTGACTCGGCAATTAATGCGTCTCTCGGTGCGGTTCTCATACCCTTGCCAAATCGATCCATAAATCTCACAATGAGAACATGCCAGGATTGTGTGGCAAGAGCAAGGAGCGGTTTGACAATCGTAGAAAACGTATAACCAAGGAAAATAAATAGTTTCCTTTTTTTGAATCGGTCTGAGATGTAGCCTGAAAAAGTTTTTAAAATACTCGCGGTGGATTCAGCAATCGCCTCAACCAAACCAATGAATACAGGCTGCGCCTTCAGAACTTCTCTCAAGAAAATAGGAATGATTGCATAAGACATTTCAGTGGAAAGATCAGTAAATAAACTAACTAAACCGAGTACCGAAATATTCCGCGTCAAGAATGCGGCAATACCATTTCTTTTGTTTCGCATATGGCTATTTTGTGAGTTCTAATTCAACAGTATCTATGCCTCCAGAAAGGTTCAGATACCAGTATTGCCTGGGCCAGCCAGGATTATCAGTACTGTCAACGAGTACTGCAACAATCTGGCTTCCTTGATAACTGGAAGTTCCGTAACAGACGCTATCCATTTCAAAGAAACCAGGCAAAGAATCACTGGAAAAATCAGTGGTATCGGGTCTGAATCTATAATAGTTTGTATTTTCTGGGTTTATATCCCTGACCAGGAGCTTGATACCATTAATTCCAGTTGTGTCATATTTTATCCAGCCATAAAGATGCGTAAAATACATTTCCTCTTTGTTGGTGCAACTAAAAACAACAAAGATAAAAACTAATAAAGAGATAATTTTCTTCAAGATAACCTCCTGCCTGATATTAGATTCTATCCAATAGACTTGAAAAGTCAAGTTTAATAGATATAATTAGTTCATGAAAATCTTACTTCTGGCAGTGCCAATTGGTGCTGGACATATTAAAGCAGCAACTGCCATAAAACAAGCAATTGAAAAACTGTCGCCGGAGTCAGAAATTAGATTTGAAAACTGTTTTCAATGGGTTCTACCGATTTATGGAACTCTTTACAAGAATGTTTATGAATATTCGCAAAAGAATGCCATATGGCTTCTGAAAATTTTCTATCAAGGTGTGGGAGTAAAGACCGGAAGTAACAAACTGCTCTATTTTTTTCATAAACTCACTGCACACAGGTTTATCAAACTACTCACAGAATATCAACCTGACTATGTCTTATGTGCTCATTTCTCACCGGCATATTATTCTGCATTATACAAGAAGAGTTTTAATTACAGAATTGGTGTGGTAGTGACAGATTACTATGTACATCCCCATTGGATAAATAAGGAAGTTGATGATTACTTTATTCCTAATGAAGATTTAACTGAGCAAGTTTTGAGCTATGGGGCAGAAAAGAAACATATTTTCCCTTTTGGCATTCCTGTAAATCTCTCTTTGGAAGGTGAGATAAACAAAGAAGCTGCACGTAAACGCTTTGACCTATCTCCAAAGCGAATTTCAGTTGTTGTGATGGGCAGTAAGGTATTTGGAGGAGAGTGGTTTGAGATTGTTCAGGAAATTGTTGACTTTGACTATGACCTATTGGTATTATGTGGTGAGAATAAAGAAGCAATGGAGAAAATACAAAATCTCAAAGGCAGATCAAATTTGAAGGTCTATGGAATGGTTGATAAAATTCAGGAATTGATTGCAGTGTGTGATATCCTGATCACCAAGGCAGGAGGAATAACAACCACGGAGGCAACCAGGGCTGGTCCCTGCTTGTTATTTGCCAACTCCATACCAGGATTGGAAGACAAAAACGAAGATTTTTTTATCAAACACAATGCCGGTATGAAAATAGCAAGGGAAAATGCAAAACAGATTATCGCAGACTTAACTACCCATCCAGAGAAGATTGCGCAAATGAAAAAGAATCTTCTAACACTCGGCAAAAGGAATTCGGCTTTAAATATTGCCCGGGTAATTCTTAAGAAAGGCGAGTAACTTTGTTATTTTGCTTTTAATGTTTAATGGGTAATTGCCTGATTTATCAGGCAGGTGGGTTTCTTGCTCAGAGAAGAATTTGAAACAATAGTAAAAGAATCTCTTAAGAAATTGCCGAAAATTCTGCGTGATAAATTAGAAAATGTAGAAATAGTTATTGAAGACACTCCAATTCCACAAAAATCTTTGCTGGGGTTATATCAGGGCGTGCCCCTTAGAAAAAGGGGTTTTTGGTATGGTAATGTCCTACCGGATAAGATTACGCTCTTCAAGGTAAACATTGAACAATTGACTGCTAACGAAGAAGAAACAAAAAATCTAATCTATGAAGTCTTGCTTCACGAAATTGGTCATTATTTTGGATTTGATGAGCAGGAATTGAAACGAATATGAATTCTCTCTGCCAGAGGGTAAGATAGGAATAGACTATAATTCTTTTTTTGCAGATTTTTCAAGAATGTTGAAGATCACCGGATTTCTAAGGAGTGTCATTACCTGTTCCCCGACTTCAAAATGATGCTGGCGGACTTTGTCCAGAAAAAGCTTTACTCGCGCATAACTCGGCTCAATCTTTTTTAACTCCTTCTGGATTTCTCTTATTTCTTCAATCAAAATTTCTTTGGTATCATTGCTTATTTTATCATTCTCTGTTATTTTATCAATTAATAGACTGAATTCCTTAAAGATATTAATCTGCATCGCTGACGTATCCTGTTCTACAGGAAAGGCAATATCAAACTGATATTCATCTTCAACCAGGTCCACACCTTTACTCGTGATACGCGCACCGACAAAAAGGCTTCCTTCTAATGGTTTCTGCAATTCAATATAGCCTTTTTCTTCGAGATAAACAATGTTAAAATTCAATGTTTTCAAGTCAATGTTCAAATTTTCTTTAAGTTCTTTAGGGGTAATGCGGTAATATGGATGCTCCTTAAAACGTTCATAAGCCATTTCCAGAATTTTGCGTCTTATTTCAATATTGGTCATAAGGTTCTCTCACATACAAAAAATGAATGGCTTCTTTATCACTGAAGCCATATCTGGAATATCAAACCACCACGGTCAATGATAAAATATTTATTTTTGAATTCGGTGATTGCCTTTCTAAAATCTTCTTTGTTTTTTATTCTTGTTTCACCGATCCGCAAAATAACATCTCCGGGTGCAAAGCCCAATTTTTCGCCAATGCTTCCCACTTCCACCTTAGTAACCACAACACCCTGTTTATAACCCAATCCATATTTTTTTACTAAATATAGATTTATATCTTCTACAAAAATCCCAAGTTTTGAACCAAAGGCTGTGGATTCTTTGAATTCTCTGACGACAAGGATCGCATGCATAGAATCATTACCACGAAAGAAACTAATATTCAGGGTATCACCCACAAAAAAATTAGTGCTTATCCTATCCCAGGCAGTTGAACCATTAATTACTTCATTGTTTATCGCTATTATTCTATCTCCCTCTTTTATCCCGGAGATTTGTGCAGGGCTGTTAATATCAACATTACTCACCAGAACGCCGCGTTGTTCTACGCCCATTGCCTCAGCAATATCAGCAGTAAGGTCTTGAACCCAGATACCTATCCATGGTGTTCTTATCTTACCAAATTGTTTTGTTTCATTGATAAATTTCTTCACAATGTTAATCGGACGGGCAAAACCCACGCCTTCTGAACCACCGCTTGAAGTGAAGATAAAGGTGTTTATGCCAATGACCTGACCGAGGATGTTTACAAGTGGACCTCCTGAATTGCCCGGATTGATCGCTGCATCAGTTTGTATCATATCTTTGTAAACCCTTTCTTCGTAAGTGGATTTTATTGCCCGTTTTAAAGCAGAAATCACACCTACAGTTACAGTTGGTCTTGTGTCTTCAAGAAGAAAACCGAACGGATTACCCAGGGCGATTACCCATTCGCCAATCATTAGATCTTCAGAATCACCAAGTTCAGCATAAGGAAGGTTATGTCCGTCAATTTTTAATAGCGCCAGATCAAGCGCCTTATCTATAACAACAATGCGCGCCTTGAATTGTCTTGCATCAGGTAATGTCACATTGATTTCCGTGGCATTTGAAACAACGTGTTCATTTGTGAGAACGTAACCATCCGCAGAGATAATTGTGCCTGAACCCAGACTTTTGATTTTTTGCTGGTAGCGTTGCTCAGGGAAAAAATCACCAAAGAATTGCCTAAAAAATTCATCATTAAAAGGTGAAACAGAAATTATTCTTGTCTGTATTACGGTAATGGAAACAACCGCAGGACCTACTTTATTTGCAGCAAGAACAATTGCATTCATCCGCTGTTTTGAGATTTCGTCATTGATGTTCACAAGTCGTAGATAATCCAGATTATTATCCTGTGACTTCATCTTAAATTGATTGAATAGAAATAGAAAGATAAGGCATACTACAAAACCTAACAATCCAGCAATGATGTCTCGTCTTTTCATATTTGTTGACTAACCTCCTATCTCCACCTTAACCCTGTCCAGCTCTTTTATGCCAGTCTTCAAGAAACTTTGCAATGCCAGCATCGGTAAGTGCGTGTTTAACAAGCTGTACGAATACCTTATAGGGAATTGTACAAATATCAACGCCGATAAGCGCTGCCTGCCGGACATGTTCAGGATGTCTTACTGATGCGAAGATAATCTGGGTCTTGAAATTATAATTCTTATAGACTGTGATAATGTCGTTGACAACTTCAATACCGGGATTGCCTATGTCATCAAGCCTGCCTACGAAAGGACTTGCATAGGCAGCACCTGCCTTTGCAGCAAGCAGTGCCTGATTGGCTGAGAAGATCAGAGTCATATTGACATTAATTCCCTCTTTTGATAATACCTTCGTTGCCTTCAGGCCATCAACGCAACAAGGGATCTTTATTACTATATGCTCGCTTAATTTACTCAAATCTCTTGCTTCTTTTATCATCTCATCACTTTTTAAACTTATTACTTCACCGCTCACAGGTCCTTTTACAATGTCACAGATTTCTTTCAAGATTTTCTTGTAATCACCTTTTTCCTTTGCCATTAAAGAGGGATTGGTGGTAACACCGTCCAGAATTCCCCACTGAGCAATTTCCCTTATTTCGTCAATATTAGCAGTATCAAGATATAATTTCATATCTATCTCCTTTCAGACGATTCACATAATCGCTTTAACATAAAATTTTGATGGTTCAATATCTTATTTCCATCAAACACAAACCCTGAGGTGGAGCAAAATATATCGCCTTCTGACCACCGGAAAAAATCTGCATTAAATCCTCAGGATAATACCTTCCGCGTCCTACATCAACCAGAAACCCAACCAGGCCGCGCACCATTTTTCTTAGAAATCTATTTGCCTCTATGCTGATTATAATGTCAAAACCATCAGTTGTCAATGATAAGTCGTCAATTCTACAGATTGTATTTTTGTGGGCATTTTCAGAATCAGCAGGTGATATTTCGTTTGTCGGCGTGCTTGCCTCATCCGAAACAGAAACATTCTTGAAATCATGCTCACCAACGAGATCGGGTATGACCTTCTTCATTCTTTCTATATTTAGCTTATATTCAACCAGCCAGTGGGTTCGCCTTTTCAAGGGTGAATATTGAGTCATGATTCTGTATTGATATATCTTGCTTTTTGCGGAAAAACGCGCATGAAATTCAAGAGGTACTTCAGAAACCTCTTTTATGCATATATCCTCACCAGTTAAAGAATTCAGTGCCTTTCTTAGTTTTTCAGGAAGAATTTTTGATTCGGTTTTGAAATTTGCTACCTGAGCAAGGGCGTGAACTCCCTGGTCAGTCCTTCCGGCACCAATGATCCTTGTAGGTTGACCGGTTGTTTCTTCAATTGCTTCTTCAATCTCACCTTGAACAGTCCTTTTCCCCGGTTGATACTGCCAGCCATAGAAATCAGTCCCATCATATTCAATTATCATTTTTAAGTTTCTGATCATCTTATCAAACCATCTACCATTCAACAGATCACGCCAGTGGCAGCAAGATTCTGAATGTCGTCCCCTTCCCTATTCTGCTTGAGACTTCAATTTTTCCATTGTGTGCTTCTATAATCCTTTGAGCAATTGAGAGTCCTAATCCTGTACCACCTTTTTTTGTTGTATAAAAGGGAACGAATATTTTTTTCAAATCCTTCTTGGTTATCCCTGGTCCCTTATCAGTGATATCTATCCAGCCAAACTTATCATCGTATCCAGTGTTTATGAATATTTGTTGATTTTGATTGCTAACCTCACAGGCATTGCTCAAAATATTCGCGATACCTGATTTTAATCTGCTCAGGTCTGTCATGCAGGTAAAGTCTTTGCCTTCACGAATGATCTGAAGATTCTTTTCTGTGATATAAGGCATTATTTCAAGCAGGGCTTCACTAATGATATCACTTACCTTTGTCCGATAAGTCTTTTTGGGAATGAACTGAGCGAAATTCAGAAAATCACTAACGATCTCGTTCAATCTTATTGATTCCTTGAGTGCCATTTCAACAAATGGTTTTACAGTCTGGCTATTCTGAGATTTAGCAATGACCTCTAAGGAACCACGAATTGAAGCAAGAGGATTTCTGATTTCGTGTGCCAGTGAACCACCGAGTTCAGCAAGCATTTTTGTCTGTTTTGAGATCCTTGAGGTTTCTTCAAGCCTTTTTAGTTCAGTTAAATCCTGAAGTATTCCGAGCGCACCCTGAACATTACCGATAATTGAACAGGAAAGAAGGAAATATGTTTTCTTAATCTTCAATTCTCTTGTGCGTACAGATTTTTCCGGGTTTTTCAAGAACCTTGCGAGATAAAGATGTACAAATGAACGAACATCGTCATCAGCAATGTTGGTATAAATTATTGAACCTGTGTTGTCAATTACGAGTATGCCAGAAGGGAGATTTTTTACAATCTCTTCAGTTGTAAGATTCAATTTTTTTAATTCTTCAGTCTTAACACGATATCGTTCAGAAAGATTGCCGCTTAAAATTGCAGTAAACAAGAATAGCAATGAAAAAAGGTAAAATTTGTGTATGGTATATTTTATCGCATAGCCTTCACTGATTGATTCAAAGAGCATCAAACCGAGAAAAAAAACAACAGATATTAAACCAATTGTATAAGCGCCCTTTCTAAACAGGTAAATGGCAGAAGTAATTATTAGTAAGACATACAACAAAGGAAACATACTTTCAACACCACCAGTATAATGAACTATTACCGAGATTAAAGGAATGTCAGCAATCAACAATAGATAGGTTAGAATTTGTGATTTTATCCACCTCTGACATAGAAAAAAGATAATTGAAAGAACAAAGGAAATTATGATAATAAACCAGTATGGTGTCGGTATTACATAACTAATCAGATATGAAGTACTGAGAAGAATGAATGTAATAATGAGGGGATGTAGAATAATCAACCCGGTAAGAGGATTAATTCGTTTTTCTTGTAGCATTCTCCATAAGTGTGAGATAGCAGGCTATGAAAACTAAGTAAATCCCTGCTATCTTATCAGATAGTTTGTAAGTCTTATTCCGAAATTGTTGATGCCAGCTGGAATATCGGCAGATACATTGAGATAACCAGGAATCCGACAACTCCGCCCAGGACAACCATTATTATTGGTTCAAGTGCATTGGTAAGGTTTTCAACTGCCTGGTCAACCTCAGCATCATAAAAATCAGCAACCTTGGATAACATTTCATCTAATCCACCTGATGCCTCACCGATGGCAATCATCTGGGTAACCATAGGTGGAAACACCGCAGTCTTAGAAAGTGGATCAGCGATATTCTCGCCGCCTTTGATTGAAACCCTTGCCTTGAGAATTGCATCTTCAATAACCCAGTTACCCGCACTTTTTGCTGTGATCTCAAGTGCATCAATGATCGGAACACCACTTGAGAGCAGGGTAGAAAGTGTCCTTGAAAAACGGGCGATTGATTGTTTTCTTATCAAATCTCCAAATACCGGAAGTTTCAGAAACAATGGATCCATCGCTTTTGCACCGGATTCGGTCTTGTGCCATCTTCTAATGATTGTAAACAAGAGAATCAAACCTATCAGCAATGGTAATGCAGCGACCTTCATAAAATCCGAGATTTTCATGACCAATTGAGTCATTGCGGGTAATTCCCTTCCCACACCCTGATACATCTTGGCAAAAATGGGAATTACAAAGATTAAAAGCACTGCAATTGCAAGGACCGCCACAGCACTGATTATCGCCGGGTAAATCATTGCCCCGCGGATTTTCCTCTGTAATGCTACACTTTTTTCAAGATAGGTCGCGAGACGCTGAAGAATTGTGTCAAGGGCACCACCGGTTTCTCCAGACTCCACCATGTTTACAAACAAATTATCAAAAACCTTTGGTTGTCGTCTCAAGGCATCCGCAAGGGACAATCCACCTTCTACATCAGCCCGGACTTCACCAAGCACTTTTTTCAATCCAGCACTTTCAGTTTGTTTAGAGAGAATTTCAAGGCAGGTCAACAATGGTAAACCAGCGCCAAGCATTGTCGAGAATTGCCTTGTGAAAACAGCAAGTGCCCTTTTTGAAACTCTACCACCCAAAAAAGCAAAGCCCTTTCTCTCTTCTTTTATTTTTATTGAGGTCGGAATAATTTTTTTCTGACGCAGTGCAGCTACCACATCAGCCTGGGATTGAGCGCTCAACTCACCGCTGGCTGATGCTCCGGTTGCAGTTCTTCCTTTCCAGACAAAAGTTGGCATAAAACCTCCTTTTTATGACACTTGGTTAAACGGTAATTGGTAACTGATCAAATACTTAACCATTTAACCCCTTAACCAATTGACTATCATATGTCTATCCTAATACTGGCGATTTCTGTTCAACCATATGTTCAAATTCTTCAATATTTGGGGAATAGTCAAAAGCGGTTTCCAAAGTAATCAATCGCTTCACATACAGATTATACAATGCCTGATTCATAGTCTGCATTCCATATTTCTGCCCTGATTGAATCATTGAATAGATTTGATGTTCCTTCTCATCACGAATCAAGGCACGAATTGCTGGCGTCGCTACCATAATTTCTGCAGCAAGAACCCTGCCTCCGCCGATTTTGGGTAATAATTGCTGGGTGACAACACCTTCAATAACAAAGGCAAGTTGTGAGCGGACCTGCCCCTGCTGATGAGAAGGAAAAATGTCAATTATTCTGTGGATTGATTCTGCTGCGGAATTAGTGTGAAGGGTTGCGAGGGTTAAATGACCGGTTTCAGCAATTGTCAAAGTGATAGCAATAGTTTCTAAATCACGCATCTCACCAACCATTACTACATCAGGGTCTTCTCTCAGTACATATTTTAATGCGTTAGCAAATGATTTTGTATCACTTCCAACCTGTCTTTGGTTAACAATTGCTTTTTTATGTCGGAATAGATATTCAATGGGATCTTCCACTGTAATAATGTGACACCTTCGATCGCTATTTACCTTGTCAATAATTGCTGCAAGGGTCGTGGATTTTCCACAGCCAGTTGGACCTGTCAATAAGATCAATCCTTTTGGCCTACCTGCCAATTCTTGAACAACTGGAGGTATCCCCAATTCCTTGAATCCTCTGATTTCAAAAGGAATCGTTCTTATCGCAGCCGCAATACTTCCCCGCTGTTGAAAACAGTTACCACGAAATCGTGACAGACCTGCGATTCCAAAAGAGAAGTCAAGTTCCCACTCCATTTCAAACTTTTTCTTTTGTTGATCATTCAAAACACTGTATACAAGTTGCTGAATCAGTTCTGGCGTCATTACTTCGTAGTTTGTCGAGACTAATTCTCCATCAATTCGGAGCATTGGAGGTGCTCCTGTAGTTAAATGCAAATCTGTAGAATTTCGCTGCACCATTTCTTCTAATAGTTGCTTCATTGTTACTGGCATTTTGCCTCCTTGTTCTGATTCGCAGAATCCGCAGAAAGGTGCGGATAGCGAAATAGATAAACGAGGATATTCATAGCGATGCGGTCTCCCGCATTAATTCTTCAATAGTGGTAATGCCCTTTTTTATTTTATCAATACCATCGTCCCGCAGGGTTTTCATTCCTTCCTCTTTCGCCTGTCTTGCCACCTCATCAGAAGAGGCGCCTTTCAAGATCATTGCCCTGAGTGTAGGTGAAATGGGCATCACCTCATAAAGTCCAATTCTACCTTTGTATCCAGTCTGATTGCAATTTGAACAACCTTTTCCTTTGTAAACTATTCCATCAGGGAATGTATCTGGCGAGATGTTTGCATCTTCAAGCAGTTTTGGACTAACCTTGATTTGTTCTTTACAATTAGGGCATATTCTTCGAACCAGACGCTGTGCCTGAATTAATATCAATGCACTTGCTACAAGGTATGGTGGGATACCCATATCCACGAGACGGTTGATTGTTGTGGGTGCATCATTAGTATGAATGGTTGAGAAAACCAGATGACCGGTTAATGCAGCACGGATACCAATCTCAGCAGTTTCTGTATCACGCATTTCGCCCACAAGAATAATGTTTGGTGCCTGACGCAAAAATGCCCTTAACGCCGAGGCAAATGTTAAACCAATTTCTTCATGAACCTGTATCTGATTAATACCATGAATATTGTATTCCACCGGGTCTTCAATCGTCATAATCTGTCGGTCAGGTTTATTTAAACGCGAAAGGGTTGAATATAGCGTTGTGGTTTTACCACTACCAGTTGGACCTGTCACAAGAACAATCCCATAAGGACTTTCAATTGCTTTTAAGAATTTTTTCAAAGCTTCTTCACCAAAACCTAACTTTGTTAGATCCAGCATTAATGCGCTTCGGTCAAGGATTCTCATTACCACCTTTTCTCCATAAAGGGTGGGAATCACGGAAACCCGAAGGTCAATCATTTTGTTACCGACCAAAATATTAATTCTTCCGTCCTGACATAACCGGTGTTCTGCAATATCCATTTTCGACATCAGTTTTATACGCGTGATAATGCCGGCTTTTAGATTGTACGGCGGTGACTGCTGTTCTCTCAAAACACCGTCAATCCTGAACCGAATACGAAGCTGTCTTTCAAACGGCTCAATATGAATATCTGAAGCACCTTTGCCAACTGCGTCGGCAATGTAGAAATTAACCAATCTCACTACTGGTCCACCTTCGGCATCAGCACGTAATTTTGATTCTTCAATTTCTTCTTCCATTCCTGTTTCTAAGAGTTCAAGGTCTTCAACACCTAACTCTTTTGGACCGGCTTCTGCTTTTACCTCAGCAAGACTCGTATCCATCTTGTAATAACGACTGAGTGCCTCTCTGATACTTGTCTCTGAAGCGAGAACCGGATTAATCTCCATACCGGTAATAAAACGCAAATCTTCAATTGCACTTATGTCAGTAGGGTCCACCATTGCCACAGTCAGTGTTCTGCCTTTGCGGTCAATAGGTATAACTTCATAATGATAAGCCTTCTCAGCAGGAATAAGATTCAATACATTCTCAGGAGGAATTATATAATCAAGGTCTGTTACTTCCATATGATAGAGATTGCTCAGTTGTGCCAGAAGTTTGTTCTCGGGAATAAGTCCGAGCCTTACAATTACACTCACAAGTCTTTGACCGGTTTCTTTTTTCTCCTGAATTGCCTGCCTTAACTGCTCTTCGGTCAATAAATTGTTTTTTACCAGATAGGTTCCTAATCTTTCTTCCATTATTCCACCCTTGTCTCTCTGATTACTTCTTCCACGCTGGTCAGTCCTTGGCGCAATTTCTCCAATGCGGATTCGCGTAATGTCATCATACCTTCCTCAACTGCAACTCTCTCAATATCCTCAGCAGGTGCTTTTTTAAGTATTAATTCTCTTATACGAGCGGTAACAAGCATATTTTCAAAAACGCCGATTCTGCCTTTATAACCTGTTCCCCTGCATTCCTTGCATCCCTCACCTCTGTAAAGAGGAAAATCAATTCTCTTGGGATCAATACCAGCATCAAGCAAAATCTCTGGTGGATATTTTACTTCAGCCTTGCATTTCATACAGATCTTTCTTAATAGCCGTTGAGAAAGAACTGATAGCAATGTTGAGGCAATCAAAAAAGTTTCAATATTCATATTCACCAATCTGGTTATTGTTGCAGCAGCAGAATTTGTGTGGACCGTTGATAATACAAGATGGCCGGTTAAAGATGCACGGATTGCAATTTCCGCTGTTTCAAGGTCACGGATTTCGCCGACCATTATAATATTGGGGTCCTGACGCAGATATGAGCGGAGGGCAGATGCAAATGTAAGGCCAATTTTTTCGTGCACCTGTAACTGGTTTATGCCCATGAGCGAGTATTCAATCGGGTCTTCAGCAGTTGTGATATTAAGTCCAGGGTCATTTAGCTCAGTGAGTGCTGAATATAGTGTAGTTGTTTTTCCAGAACCGGTTGGACCGGTCACAAGCACAATACCATAAGGTGTCTTGATTGCCCGACGGAAAGTCTTTAAGGTGCTTTCTTCAAATCCCAACAGGTCAAGGTTCAATTGGATTGCTGAACGGTCAAGCAATCTGAGCGCGATTTTCTCGCCAAAAAGTGTTGGTACTGTTGAAACACGAATATCAATGATTTTATTATGAACACGT
>JBDRWH010000033.1:0-12982 GCA_039802325.1 Caldifarciminota bacterium | reverse complement strand
AATTCCGCATTCTTCTTTTCATCAAATATCCGTTGTTTTACTGTTTCAATTATTGTATCATCCTCAAGCATCATGATATGGGCATCAAGAAACTGTCCGAAATCTTCGCCAATTTCACGATTAATCTGTTCCTTGATCTTTTTCAGTTCTTCTTTTGTCCTCGCGATTGCCCGTTCAAATCTTGTCGTTTCCTCCTTCAGATATACTGATAGAATCGGTGTCTGGAAAACCTCGGTCTTTTTTATCTCGTAAATGAATGCCTTACCTATGGCTACGCCTTTTGATGCGGCAACACCATGTAGTATCTTTTCCTTGGGCATCAGTCCTGACCTTCTAAAATCTGTCTTAAAGCGTTGAATGCCTCTTTTTCATCTTTACCATTGCAGATCAATGTTACTTTTGTGCCTTTTTCGCACGCAAGGGTCAATATTCCCATAATTGATTTTCCATTTACCTTTATCCCATCCCTAATTATCTCAACTTTGCTCGTGAACTTTTCTGCAAGCTTCACAAATCGTGAGGCAGGTAGAGCATGCAAACCATTTTCATTCAGTATTGTTATCGTTTCTTTTATCATAGTAAGATCAGATTAATTATTATCAAAATAAAGACAAAAGTCAAGATCAGGATTGGCGCAACCTTTTTCCACAAGAGTATGAGAAAAATACATATGAGCGGCAACAAGAATAATACATTGAAATTCTTCTGCAATACAATCGGCAATAATCCAACAAAAAAAGCACCTGCTGATTCAAATATTCTCTGTGTGGATACAATTTTTCTACTCTTTATTACATAGACAACATCCCAACCCTGCTCATAGCCGCAGACAAAACCATTAAACCTGAAGTAAAAATGAATTATATTGTATATAACAACAAAAATTAGTGGTCCGGCAATACCATATTTCAAACCTATAATCATCGCCAACAACAACAAAGCAGGTCTGATGGTCTGCCAGAACAATAAATCACCGGCTGAGGCAAATACTGACTGACCGACCATAATGTGATTTTTTATCTCTTCAGGGTCTTCCTGTCTTTCGTATGCCCTCAATACCGCACCAATGATATATCCTGCCAGATATGGATGGGTGTTGAAAAAAACCCGGCTATTCTGTAATACCAGGTCCTTCTTATCCTTACTCAATCCACTAATCACATTGAACAAAAACCCCATTGACTGCATTGAATAGAACGACCAGGAACATTGCAAAAAAATGCTTGCGAAAAACAGTTTTATAAGACGAAAAATACCAAGGCGCATAACACACCAATAACAAAGAAATAAAAGCATTGCTTTCTCAAAAAAAGATAGATTCCATTGGCAATACCCAATGCCACCATAACAATCATCAGGAATTCTTTGCTAAAAGAACTCGTAATAATATCAAACCGAAGCACACTCACAATTACAAAGATAGGCAACAACAATATTACACCTCTAAGAAACGAAGTGAAGATGCCAGTAAAATGACACAGGAAAAGGCAGGATTTATCTCGCAAAAACTGATAGTATAGCCGCTCATTCAACTTCCGCACAAGGGTATCAAGAGCACTACCCAGGACCGCACCAAGCATGCCGATAAGAAAAACAATCACCAGATTGGGTTCTGCTTGATTGACCTGTTTTATGATAAAATAGGAACCGCAGCCAACAATACCTGCAGCCTGGGCATCCGGCGGCACATCCCGCCCAATCGGAAGATTGGCAAGAAAAATCATCTGGAATAAAGCACCAATGAATATCCCGGTTCTCAGGTCACCGCATAATAAACCAATTATGGTACCTGCAATTATCGGCTGTGATATGCCAAATTCACCAACCGCATATTTATCAAGCAAAATAAGAGCACCAAAGAGTGTGAGCAATAGAATCATAATTTGATTTCTATCCTCGGGCAGGCAGAAAAGACCAGCATTATTGAGAAACCCTGAAAAATCTTCTCAAATCCTGATTCGCTTGAAGAAATTGTCTCAATTGGATACGAAAGCAAGATAAATTTTTCTGAGGCACTGAATTTTATGGACTCAAAATTGTCAGCATCAATCGTGAAAGCATGGAGGTCTGAAAGTTCCTGTAATTCATAAAGACTATGTTCACGGTTTATCTTCAAATTGGCATTGAAAATGCCAAGTGAAAATTCCACACCCAGAGGTTTTGTTATGCCTTCATAACCTATTTCTATACGCGGGGCAACCTCTTCAATTTTTATCGTCTTTTTCAAATTTGCAGATTCGTTGAACCAAATAAACTCAAAAGGTTTGAGGTTTACTAATTTATAGTGGATTACTTCACTAAGATCTTTCTGATAGTAAAAATCCTCTTTTGTGGGAATTGTCTCAAGTTGTCTCTCAATTGCAAACGCCCTTTTGTATTTGTCATAAATCAGGTATTTTTCAAGGTCTTTGCCCTTTGATCTGATTACCTCATGGATTGATTTGATCTCTTCATCACCTGTTGATTGTGGAATCAATTCATGATACTTTTCTCTTCTTCTGCCAAGATAATTCAGGATATTTATTTTCCGATGCCGGTCATCAATTTCAATAAAACCTCCAGTATTCCTGTCAATAATACAGAAACAATGAGAAGTGCTAACAACGATCTCGTTCTCGCCATCAGCATTGATGTCAAAATCTCTAACACCAATTCCAATATTGTGTGATTCAGCTTCAATGAGATTACGATATACTGCTTCTCTCAAATGAGGCAGGTATAAGCCACCAAAAATACCATGCCAGTAAGCACAGGAACACTGGCCACGCCACAAACTCAATTTTGCTGAAAGGTCATTTTTTATGTTCTCAGAAACATATAGCATGCGTTTGTGCATAATATTTGCTTCTGGATATCTGGCTAAGAAATTCTTGAAATACCCGCCGTGGACCAGATGATAATACCTGTGGTCAATCGTTCTCTTTAGTTCTACATAATTCTTACCCGCTTTCAAAGGCAATACCCATTCTCCCATTTCTTCATACGAAGCAGTAGGAATATAGATCCTGCCTGCAGGCGGTTCATTTTCAATGATATCCCTTAAATGAACGGTCTTTATCCATTGTTCATTTTTCAAAAAATGCAAGAATTTTTCCAGCCATTGTTCTTTGTACACCCAGGTATAAGTACCGGGCCAGACCCCAAATTTTTCGCCATCATCACCCAGCACCTTCAAAACATTCTCACATCTTCGGTCTTCTTCTTCAAGATAATGACGTACTTCTTCAACTGGATGGAAAGGAATCAAGTATCGCAGTTTCATTGAAATCGGAAATAGTTTCAAAATTTTGCCATTATCTTCTGTGATAAAATAGTTATTCAGTTCATCATCACTCAATCCTGCATAGAGAAAATGTGTATCATCAAGAAGTGTATAGTCAATACCAGCATCTACAAGCAAGGGGATCAACCCTGGTTCCCAGACTCTTTCTGTCAACCACAGACCACGAGCTTCATAATCAAATATCTTGTGGATAAATTCCTTGAAGTATTTTATCTGTTCAATAAGGTCACAAGCAGGAATCAGAGAAAGGATCGGTTCGCTGTATGCTGAAATCAGGATCTCTGCCTGTTTGTTTTTCACTGCTTCCTTCAGGTAATCAAAATATTCAGGATGTTTTTGTAATAACCACTCACACAACGGTCCTGAGTTATGAATACCAAATTTTATTGAAGGATATTTCAATAATGTTTGTATCAGAGGAAGGTAAGAATGTTCATATGCGAATTGAAATATCTCATCAAAATTGCCCACGGGTTGATGGTTATGTATGTATAATGCAAGTCTTGCCATTTACACTCCTGTCAATTTCTTAATTACATCAATCGGCTGGGAATTGGGCAATTGTTTTCCAGTCACTTTAATGCCCATTTCGTGCAACTTGACCAGCGCCTCTATATCTTCAGGAACAAGATAGATAAACGGAGCGATTGAACGTGCGCCCTCACGATAACTCAAGCCACCGATATAGATTTCGTTTATTACCAACCCATTTCTTACAAGATTATAGGCATCAATCACCTTATCCACAACAATCATAATTCTTTTTTTATCCATCCCTTCTTTCAAATACCGGACACAAGTTCCTATATCAAAGCAATTGAAAACTATATTCTCTGGTACTGCTAAACGATAAGCACTGCACGCCCAACCATCCTTGCTAATTGTATCGCTGGCAATTATCAATTCTTCAATCCCTAAAGGTCGTGCCCAACCCGCAACAACTTGACCATGAATCAATCGGTCATCAATACGAAGGATAAACATTTCAATCCCAGAATTCCCATTTGACTTCTGAACTGAAACGACGCTCCATATTAGGAAAATCACCTGCGCTTTCATTAAGCACATTCTCCAGAATCATACCTAAATCCAGAGTGATGAATTTGATTGATAGCCCTGGCGACATTGTCCAGTATTGTTTGTAATGATTTCCTGCAATATCATTCCTTTCACTTACATAATTGAATCTTGTAAAAAAGCAAACGAGTGACCGCTCTGTTTTTCTCTGGGCATTTAACCAGAATTTCAGAGTCGTTTTGGGAAACAAATCGTAAATCTCAGATTTTAACAAATAGTTGAAAGTACCACCTATTGAAAACCATTTCCAGATAGGCATCTCAAAAAACCCTTCCAAGCCCGATACATTATTTTTTTCAATGTTAACGGCTGAAAAATGCCCACTGCTGTCTTCTTGATAGACAATCTGATTGGTGATTTCAGAATGATAAAAACTGAAAACTGAGTTTTTCACATCAACGCCAATTTCTCCGTGCAGATATTCTTCATCCTTTATGTCAGGATTTCCTGAGATATTAATAAATTTTTCAGTTAGATTTTCATTGCCAAATCTCGCAACAAAATTTGCCCGGTCATAGAATCTTTTTAAACGACCAAAAACCCCTGACTCATCAAAAAGGCTATATTTCAACCTCACGTCAGGATTGAAATAGACACTCCTATCTGTTTCATAGGTTATTCTGTATCCCAAACCTGCAGTCAACCGATTCAATCCATAATTCACCTTCTGATAGAAGTCTATCTGCTCGTTGCTCAGGGAATTATCTGAATCAAACTTGAAGGTACTTGTTGAGGCATCAAGACCAATGATATTTTCACAACCCCTTAATGAAAACATTATCCGTTGATTTGCACCATAGGTTGTTAATTGATTTTTCAAACTTGTATCACTTGTTGTATCAAGATATGTGCTACCATTTGCGGTTCGGAAAGCACTAATCTTATAGAAATCGTTCCCGGTTGTCAGCGTGATATCACTGAATTTCAAATTATGAAAGTTATCGTAATTGTTGTCGGTATAGATTATATCAATGCGTGAAGGAATGAGTTGATTGTAATAGAAATTTGCATAACCAGCATTTGTGCGCAGATAACGATGGTCAGAATTCTTATACTGCCGGGAATATAAACCACCAAGATAAAAACCCATAAAATTCGTGATTGCACGGGTGAAATCAAGATTATACTTATTTCCTCCAAATATAGAAAAATAGAGGCAGGAATATGGTTGGTCATAGATATTTACCCTGGTGTCTATCTCCAAATTTCTGATACTTTCATCAGCAGTCATTTTGCGTAATCTTAAAGGTCTGAGAAAATTCACGGGCAATGATACAAAATTGAAATTCTCTATGAAATAGTTATCCAGATAATGTGAATGAAGCAACACTTTCTGTTTATGTGGACTCTTAATTTCAAGCGAATAACCCTGGTCTCTTATTAGATATGGTGTGAAAAAGGTAAACTCTTTAAATTCATTAAGAAAAAGCACGGGCTCAATCACCCGTGTTTGACTCAATGAACTATCAAGCACACCCGTATTTCCAAAATCAATAATTTCAGGGATTTCAAATCTTTTTATCTGGATTGAATCAATGGCTACTGAATCCTGTTCAATTCCATTACCAAGCAAGACTAAAAGCCAGAAAAACACGTTTGATTATAGACTAAAATAATCGTTTTGTCAAGCAAAAGTTCCAGAATAGTGCATTGACTTGAGACAAATTCTGGCTAAAATCTAATATGCCTTTGCTAAATGACCTGATTGACAAACTTCAATGGCTTCCTGGCATCGGCAGGAAAACTGCCCAACGCTTAGCATTCTATCTTCAGAAAATGGATGTCTCAAGGGTTAAGGAACTCACCGATGCAATCCTTAAGGCAAGGTTAGAATTAAAGGAATGTTCAATCTGCCATAATCTTGGCGAGATTGACCCCTGTGAAATCTGCTCTGCACCAGACCGGACCAAGGAAATTATCTGTGTTGTTGAACAACCTGCAGATGTCATGGTCATAGAAAAGATTGGTGAATACAAAGGTCTATATCATATTCTGCACGGTGCTATTTCACCGATTGACAATATTGGTCCTGAAGACCTCCGCATAAACAGTCTAATTCAAAGAGTAGGATCACAAAAAGTTAGTGAAGTCATCATCGCCACAAATCCAACAACTGAAGGCGATGTAACCGCACTCTATATTGCAAAGTTGTTAAAACCTTTGAATATCAAGATTACAAGAATAGCCCGAGGACTACCAATGGGTAGTGACCTCGGACTTGCTGATGGCACAACAATCTTAAGGGCATTTGAAGGCAGACGCGAATTGTAGACGAGTAAACATATCTATATTGACTTCTGTCTAAATTTAAGTATAATTAAGTGTTAAAGGAGTAAAATAATGGAATTTCTTTTCGGGCAGACATCTGGTCAGGGACAGAGTAATCCAATCTTCAGTCTTTTACCATTAATTCTGATATTCGTTGTTTTTTACTTTCTGCTTATCCTTCCTCAGCAGAAAAGACAAAAACAGCATCAGCAATTGCTTAATTCACTGAAAAAAGGTGACCGGGTTGTTACTTCTTCAGGGATATACGGCACCATTGCAAATATCAAGGACAATGTTATCAGCCTTGTGATTGCTGATGGTGTAAAAGTTGATTTTGAAAGAAGTCACATAGTCTCTAAGATCAGTTCCCAGGAGGAAGGTAAATAGATTAACCGAAAATAGTAACAATAGAAAAAATGTTCGTTGTAGAAAATGCAGTTGACTTTTGAAAAGATAAAATGTGTGTAAATAGGAAAAACAAAACTTGAAAGAAAAATTTTATGACGATAATTAAGTATCCTGACAAGGTATTAAGGCAAAAGACATCACCTGTTGATAAGATAACAAAAGAAATATTTGATCTGAGTGAGGCCATGATTCAAACGATGCTGGAAAATGATGGTATTGGTCTTGCGGCAAATCAGATAGGCAGTCTGCACAGATTATTTGTCCTGAACCTTAAGCCCCTTGAAGACACGCCCGAACCGGTTGTAATCATCAATCCCCAGATAATCAAGACCGAAGGCCCCTCTGAAGATGAAGAAGGCTGTCTGAGTTTTCCCGGGCTGTATCTGCATATTCCCCGGTTCAAACGTATTGTTCTGCATTATCAAAATTTATACAATGAGAAAATTGTGATTGAAGCTAACGGACTTGTATCAAGGGCAATCCAGCATGAATACGACCATTTGAATGGCATTCTTTTTATTGATCATGTCAATGAACAGGAAAAAGAAAAATTAGATGCGTACCTTGCAAATCTCAAGGCAGAATAATGAAAATAATATTCTTTGGTTCCACTGATTTTTCCCTGCCCATTGTCCAGAAAATTTCTGAGCATCATGAACTTCGTGGGGTTGTCATTTCAAAGCCCAAGCCAAAAGGCAGAGGTCTCAAAATTGAGTTACCTGAGGTTGGAAAATGGGCACAAAACAAAGGCATAAGAATATTTGATCCAGAAAATCCAAATGATTTGGAATTCATTAAAACCCTGTCAGCACTTGAACCCGACTTGTTTGTGCTCTCAGCCTACGGGCACATTCTCAGCGCCGAATTGCTCAGGGTACCAAAACTCGGTGGTATAAATATTCACCCTTCACTTCTTCCAAAATACCGTGGCGCTGCACCAATCCAGCGAGTGATTATGGCTGGAGAAAGAGTAACCGGTATAACAATTTTCTTTATGGACGAAAAAATTGACCATGGAAAAATAATTTTGCGCAAGGAAATAGCAATTGATAAAAACGATACTTATGGTTCCTTATCACGACGCCTTGCTTTACTGGGCGCGGAAATCATCATTGATGCCTTGAGAATGATTGAAAGCAATGACTATAAACCTATTGAGCAAAATGAGTCTGAAATGACCTATGCAAAAAAGATTCAAAAAGAAGAAACCTTTATCAACTGGCAGGACAGCACTGAAAAAATTCATAATTTAATTCGCGCCCTCAATCCAAATCCAGGTGCGCGTGCAAATTTTAGAAATACCGAGTTAATAATATATGAAGCAGATTTGGGAGATAGAAAATTTGAGCCCGGTGTCTTTCATATTGAAAACAGAAAATTGTATGTTGGCACCCAAGATGGCTCAATTATCATAAAAAATCTCAAGCCAGAAAATCGCCGGGCAATGACTGCCGTGGATTTCATAAATGGTTTTCGTATCAAAAGTGGTGAAAGGATGGATAAATGAATGCACGAGAAGCATCCCTTAGTGCCCTTTGTGAAGTAGATGAAGGCACAAATTTGAAGGTTGCCTTGGGGAAGATCTTTGAAAAAGACGAACTTTCAGACGATGACCGTGCTCTGGCAAATGAAATTGCCTTTGGCACACTGCGCCATCGTGAAGAGATTGACCAGATCATAAGAGAAACGTTCATCGGTGATTTCAATGCCTCTGATCCAGTATTGAAAAACACCCTGCGCATAGCAGTCTATCAATATCTGTTTCTGGATAGAATCCCGGTTTATGCTGTGGTCAATGAGGCGGTTAATCTGGGCAGAAACATGAAAGAGAAATCTTTGATCAATGCAGTGCTCAGGGGTGTTATACGCAATAAGAAAGTCCAGTCAATGCGTGAGCCTCAGGCATGGGTTTTGCGCAAAATACTGGAAGCATACCCGGTAGAAGGTGAAAAGATAATTGAGTCCTTCAAAAATCGGCCTGTCCCATATATCAGAATAAACATGCTAAGGGCAAAACCAGAGACAGTTGAAGAAGAATTGGATGAAATGGGAATTGAAGCAAGACCTGCAAACTGGCTAACTGAGTTCCGCAAACTAAGTCGCCTGGGCACACTTATCAACAATTCTCTACTTAAGCAGGGTCTGATCTCAATCCATGATGAAGCACAGGGTATGATATGTCACCTCTTGGATCCAAAACCCGGTGAGAGGATTGTGGATGTATGTTCAGCACCTGGTAGCAAAACAACTTACATTGCCGAGTTAATGAAAAACCAGGGGGTCATTATTGCCTGTGAGGTAAGTAGTTCCAGACTTAAACTTGTTGTAGAAAATGCCGAGAGATTGGGATTGTCAATTATCAACTATGTCCTCGCTGATGGTCAGCATTATCTGGTTAATGATTTTGACAAAGTCCTGGTGGATGCGCCATGCACCAATTCTGGGGTGATTGCCAAAAGACCCGAAGTAAAAGAAAGGGTTAATAAGAAAGTACTTGCGCGTTTATCCAATCTGCAATTCAACCTGCTGTCAAATGCTGCGAGATTTTTGAGAATCGGGGGTTCTATTGTCTATTCCACCTGCAGTATATTGCCCCGAGAGAATGAAGAAGTTATAGAAAAATTTCTCAAAAATAACAGTAATTTTGTTCTGGAGCCAGCAAAGGATTTCATAGACAGTGCTGATTCATATCTTAAAATCCTGCCGGGCTTTTATAACACAGATGGTATTTTTGCTGCGCGATTGAAAAGGCTAAAATAGATACTAATATTTGTTGTTGACTTTTCTGAAAATTTTTATTATAATTTACTATGAAAGAACAGAGCGCGACAATCACCCTTACAAGTGCCGAGATCGAAAAATTGGAAAAATTGCTCAATGACTTCTCCTCACAGGCAAATGTTGTGTGGTCCATGTTGATAACCAGCGCCGGACACCTTCTTGTTCAAAGAGGATTTACCCGCTCTTTTGATGTTTTCACGATTGCTGCGCTTACCTGTAATATCTTCAATTCTACAATGGAACTGGCGCGAATTGTTGGTGAGAAAAACTTCTCTGAGCTGCTCCAGGAAGGCAAGCGTGCAAGTGTCTATTATGTTTCACTTGATGGAAACTATCTCCTTGTTTCTCTGTTTGACGACCGAACAATCCCCGGGGTTGTCAAAGTGGCATCCAAGGAATTTTCAAAAGGCATCAAGGGTATCCTGAGGGCGGTATGACCAAGAAGACAGTGGATTTTGAGAATCTCTATATATATGAGGGCAACAAAGTGGCTTTTATGGCCGCACAAAAAATTATACAATTTCCTGGAGAAATTTTTAATCCCTTTTATGTATATGCTATTGGCAGTTTTGGTAAAACTTATTTTCTCTGGGCGTTGCATACAGAATTCACCAAAAAAGAATCGGCTTTGTTCTTCACGCCCAAGGAATTTGAAGATTATCTACAGAATACAAATCAATATGATTCTGCAATATTTGTCGATGATATAAATAGAATCAATGAGAAATATCAGGAACAAATGCTGGCAATGATTGATATACTAATTGCCAAGAATAAACAGTTATGCTTTAGCGGAAACGCACCACCCCGGGAACTCAAAAATGTAAATGCAAAAATCATTTCACGCCTTGAGGGTGGACTTGTATGTGACTTACAGGCTCCAAGGGAAATGGCACTGGTTGATTTTATCAAAAAGAAATCCGAAGAAAGAGGAATAATTATACCCGATGATATTGCACTTGAACTCACCCAGCTTTCTGCAGGATCTTTCCGGATGATTGATGGTATGTTGAATAGACTGGTTGCTTATGCTTCCCTGGGAAATATCAATTTTGATCTGAACACAGTTCGTTTGATCTTGAAAGAATTTTATCCCCGCGGCATCTACAGTCCGGTTGCCTCCCTTGTCGAAGAATTGAAAAAGAGCGCAGATGCAGTCCTGTCTGAAATCCCGGAGAAAAAAGACGCACTCAGTGAATACAAAGAAAAAATCTATATATGGGAAATGAAGGGATTTGATACCTCAGAACTGAAACCCCTTCTTGATGGCGATATTGAGACGATTGCGAATGCCTATAACACCTTCATAAAAAAGGTTGAAAGACTGATTGAACTGCAAAAGGAATTCGGTGCCGTTGATATTTCAAAAGATCCTGAGACAAGTATGAAAATAGAAACCATGCTCTTCTCACCAGATAAAATAGAAGAGATTGAACATCTGCTTTCAAACATAAAGGAAAAACTCCAGGCCGAAGAAAGAAAACCCTTTGAAAATTATCTGATAAGCGAATGTAACAGAACTGTTATTGAACTTTACGAAAAGACAATATTACCCAATTTAGGTAAAAAATTTAATCCTTATGTTGTAATGGGAAGCAATGGAACTGGTAAGACTTTATTGTGCCAGGCAATATCTGATGACCTGAAGACAAAGGGCTTTCATCCTGTCATATTGGATTTTGCCCGGGAATCAAAAGAATATGTTAAAGCTATCAGCAACAAGAATGCACTGCTGATTGATAATTTTCATAAAATATTTGAGATAGAAGAAAGTTCGCGCAATGAATATATAGAAATCATGCTTGATTTTATCAAAAATGAACGTCCTGTTTTTATTTTCTCTGAGCCACTCAACCCTGATATCAAACTCAATGAAAACGAAAAACTTATTTTTGAATTTGGTGTTGAGGCATCATTGAAAGAACCTGACCCAGAGATGATAAGAATGTTGCTTAGTGCCAAACTGAGTTCAAATGAATTGGAAGAGGTTGAGAAAAAAGGCATACCACAATTCAAGAATTTCAATGAAATTGATGATTTTGTTAAAAATTTAAGAGCACCCGTAACTGCACCAGAGCCGGTCCCTGCGCAAGAAATAATCAGCCTGGGTCTACCTGGAGAAGAAGCAACCCAGCCAGTAACTGAAGAAGTGCCGGTTCAGGTATCTGAGCCTGAGCAACCAGAGATTACTCAATCCATTGAACAAACGCCAGTTGCTGAACCAGTGGCACCGGCAGTTGAAACACCATTGAAAAAACTAAAAGAACAAAGATTGCTTATTCAGGAAATTGCCGACGAATTGCTGGAAGAAAACTACGAACCCCTTGAAAAGAAGGAATAAATGGCAATAAAAGGTTCATTAACTGAAGCTACCCTGCCTGATGTTATTCAACTTTTGAGCTATTCTCTCCGCTCAGGTTGTCTTTCAGTGACCGATGGCAAGAATTTCGGGAATATATTTATAAAGGATGGCAGAATCATTTATGCTACACTATTGAACCGCAAAGACCGACTCGGTGATATCCTGGTACGTAAACAAATCATTGATGAGTCCATCCTGAAATCAGCGCTTGAAGAACAGCGCCGGACAAACAAACGAGTGGGAGAAATATTGGTGGAAAAGGGGCATATTACGAAAGAAATACTGGAAAGTGAACTGGCAAATCAAATTGCTGAGACAATTTTTACCATGCTCACCTGGGAGACCGGTTATTTCAATTTTGAAGCTGATTTGCTGCCCGGAAATGAAGAGTTTTTGGTTCAATTATCTCCTCAGGAATTACTTCTTGAAGGTGCCCGCCGCATTGATGAATGGCGGAAAATAGAAAAAAGACTGCCTCCGTTTGAAACCCTCCTGGCTGTGAAAAAAGATTACGCTGGTGTACCTTTGACTGATGAAGAAGAAAAAGTGTTAAAACTTATTGATGGAAACCGCACTATTGACGATGTTCTGAAACTTTCAGAATTTGATTTCTTTGAAACCTGTCGGACAATATATGGATTGATTTCTGCAGGGATCGTTGAAAAACCTGAAAAAACCGAGCTTGCAAGGAAAACTGTTGGTGATATTACAGAGTATAGAAATCTCGGATTCGCCTTTTATAAGACTGGAATGTTTGACGAAGCAGAAAGGGAATTCAAAAAGATCTTAGAGATAACACCAGA
>JBDRWH010000032.1:0-13090 GCA_039802325.1 Caldifarciminota bacterium | reverse complement strand
CCCTTTACAAAAAGGTGAGCAAAAGAATTAATACACAAAGAAGTTTGCATATAATGCTCGTCGCACCAATAATTGTTAACATTTTCAGCTCCCTTATCATAAATTATTCCTGTCTCCCACCGAAAATCTTGCTATAAAACCCTGATAGGGGCCGGTCGCAGGGTTTTTCAGTTTTCAGTTACAGATAAATATATCCAACTATCCAAAAAAGTCAAGAAGTAATTTAATGAGCCTTACAAGTAATGAATAAAAGGCTCACGTCTGAATTCTTGTCAATCAAAGGGATTGATTGACACAGAAAAGTGGATGCGTATAATCAGAAAATGGCTGAACATAAAATCCACCTCAAGATTGAAAAACTTAACCTTGGTGCTCAGGGTATTGCATTCATCAACGGCAAAGTCTGTTTTGTTGACTATGTCATTCCTGGTGAAAAGATAAATGCAGAGATAATCACTGAGAAAAAGGATTATAGTGTAGCAAGGATCAAAGATATCATCAAGCCATCATCTGCCCGCATAAAACCAGGCTGTCAGGTGTTTGGTACCTGCGGTGGATGTCAGCTTCAACATATAGATTACCATGATCAGGTAGAATTGAAAAGAGACATTCTAAAAGATACACTTCGTCATATTGGGAAAATTGAAGTTGATAAAATAGAAATTGTCTATGACAATCCGTGGCATTATCGCAACCGCGCTCAATTACCGGTCCAGAATCACGATGGGCTGAAAATTGGCTATTTCAAAAAAGGCACTCACGAGGTCATTAACCACGATATTTGCTATATTAATCAGCAGGAAATCAATCAGGTACTTAATGTCTTGAGGGAACGCATTAAAAAATCAAAAATCGCGGTCTATGATGAAATCAGACATCAGGGCAATCTGAGACACATTATCATCCGAAGGGGAACAAGTAACGGGCAACTTTATATAACATTTGTCACCAGAGAAAGAGCCCTGCCAAAATCAATTTATGACGGGCTTGTTCAAGAGATTCCAGAAATTGTCGGAATAAGCCAGAACATAAATAGCAAAAAGACCAACCGCATTCTGAACGATATGAACGTCTTACTTACTGGAAGAAATTTTTATGAAGAAATACTGGACAGTAAGATATTTAGAGTTCATCCCATATCATTTTTTCAGGTGAATATACCTGTTTTTGAGAAAATCCTTGATATAATAAAACAAGAAATCCAGGGTTCAAAAGTTATCGACCTTTACGCGGGTGTCGGTGCTATTGGCATTTGTGTAGCACCATTATGCAAAAGCGTGATGGCAATTGAGGAAAATCCTGAGGCTGTAAAAAATGGCATAGAAAATGCGCAGTTGAATAGTATCAAAAATATTACCTTTCTTCCGGGCAAAGTAGAAAAGAAATTTGTTGAAATTGAGAACGCAGATGCAGTAGTATTAGACCCTCCACGAAAAGGCACTACCCCACAGGTAATTGAAATGTTGGGCAAGATAGGCATAGCAAAAATAGTCTATCTTTCCTGCAATCCTGCCACCCTTGCCCGTGACGCAAGTTTAATAATTTGCAAAGGTTATCACATTAAGGGAGTTTATCTTTTTGATATGTTTCCGCAAACTTATCATATTGAAGCACTTATGATATTTGAAAGAGATCTGTAGGCAATCAATACAACTAATTCCTTTCCACTTAACCTCCCCATTTTCCCCTCCCCTCAAGGCAGGGAGAAATTCAATGTTTCAATATATCCCTTGACTTTAAGACTACGTTGTATATATTTAACTATGAATAAAATCAAACTTAACAAAAAATTCCTGCAATTAATGATTGTATTGCTGGTCCCGCTGTTTCTGACCGCAGCAGATGATTATCCAAAACTCCTTGGAAAATGGAAATATGAATCCGGACAGGAGACAATAAACCTGGAATTCAAGACCGAAAATCTACTGATATACAACGGTGAAGATATCGGATATATGCTTGGTGATGGTGTAATCAGAGTAGAAGATGAGTTTCTTGGTTATGTTGATTATCCATACTCCCTGGAAAAGGATTTGTTGAAGATAACCTATCCTAATGGTTATACCCTTGAATTCAAAAGATTGAAATCCCAGACAAAAGATAAAGTAACTACTGAAACGAAAACAGGCGGAGCCTCTGACCTTATACAACATTTTGCCGGCACCTGGAAAAACTATACAAAATATACTGAAACAATGGTGGTCTTGTTTCCAGATGGAACTTACGGAAGCAGATATTCGAGTTCTTACAGCAGTGCCGAACCAGGTGAAGAATGGGGTGTGGCTGCAGATGTGCACAGGCAGGGACGATGGACTGTGCGGGGAACACGAGAACAGGGGGTAATTACCTGCATTACTGAAGATGGTTCAGAAGTTGAATACCAGTATCAGGTACATGTTGAAGGTGGCGAAGTATACTGGAGTGAATATTATTTTAATGGAGATCTATACGGCAAGGTGAACGAATAGATATCATCGTCAGTCTATTAAAAAAGTTTTACGACTTAACTCCTTTTAAAACTCTTACGAGTTAACTCCAGAAATTCTATCCTTGAATTTCTGCCTGCAGTGATTATAATTTGTGGTGCCAATTTTTGCCATATTATTTTTCACCTGGTTTGACTGGCAGGTCATTAAAACAAAAAATTATACAATCATTTGTAAGCCAGATTATGAATATGAGGCAATTCAAACATTATACAACCTTGAATATTATCGCACAAATGTAATAAATCTCACCGGGAACAATATCCGCAACTTACCAGTAGTCATTGAAGATATTGGTACCCTGAGCAATGGATTTGCCAACCCATTTTTCTACAATATCCACATTTTCACATATCCACCAGGTTTTGAGCGCTATCTTGAAGGGATAGAAAGCTGGCACAGGCTTGTCAGCGTTCATGAATTTACCCATATTTCTCACATGACAAAGACCCGCGGGATCTCCCGATTGTTAGCAGGAATATTTGGCGCACCATTCCAATCAAATATGTATTCGCCGGGCTGGATTATTGAAGGGATCACGGTTTATAGCGAATCACAAATATCACCTTATGAAGGCAGGCTGAACGATGGATTTTTTGACAGTTATCTTGAGACAAGAATATGTGAAAAAAAATTTCCCACCATAATTGAAGCAACGAATGAACCACTTGCATTCCCCTACGGCAAAATCTATCTGTATGGCGGTGAACTCTTTGATTTTCTTTCAATGAATTATGGAGAAGAAAAATTCGCTCAGTTCTTCAGTGTCTATGGTTCGTATCCCTGGGCACCAATCTCTGCACTATTTCCTGCACTGGGGCTTGATATGGCGGCAAAAAGAGTCTATGGTAAGACATTTACCGGACTTTTTTCCGAATGGCAGAGATTTGAAAAGAATAGATTGACGTGTGAACCACCGAATGCTGAAAGGCTCACAAAAACTGGCTGGTTAGTCTCATCTCTTTCGCACCACCAGAACAAGATATACTACATACGCGAAATGCCAATAAAACTGAATGGCTTTCGCTACCGAGAACTCACACAGATAATAGAATTGAACTTGGAAACAAAGAAGGAACAAGTATTTGCTACATTGAATAGCACAGTGACCACAACAATGAAACTGTATCATGATAATCTTTACTTGAGCACTGCTGAAGTCAGGCGGGCGAACAATGTGTATTATAATGGTTATGGGATAACTTCGGTCTTGAGCAGAATCAATCTGAACAAAAAGAATTCCGAAGTTCTGTTCAAGGATGATATTAGAACATTCTGCGTTCTGGAAGATTTAACAATTCTTTATGTCAAAAATAAGCAAGGGGTATTTGGTTCCGAAATATGGCTATCCACACCAGAAACCAGAAGTAAACTCTGGGATAGTGACATGTTAATAAATGAGATTGAAACAAATGGAAAATGGATAGTAGCAAGTGCAGGCAGACAGTTTGAAAATCCTGATTTATACATTCTTGATATTGAGACAGGAGATTTTCAGCCTATCGTGCAGACTCCCTGGACCGAAGGGAATATACAGTTTATCAAAGAAGACCTGCTGGGTTTCATTGCGAATTACGATGGCAAACACCGCATCTATGCAGTCAATTTAAACAAACCCGAAAGTATTTTCTGCTATACAAACAACGCATTTGTAAATTCATTTGTTATAGATGATACAATGCTGTTTTTCAGTGGATTGAATTCTGATGGATTTGATATTTATCATAAACCTTCCATGCCTGAGCTCTACACAATCAAAGAATACCAGCCAATAACAAAACCTGATTTCACCACGATGAAAATTGAGACAAAAAATGGAAACTACTTTGACATTGCAAAAACACTCTTCCCAGCTGCTCGTCTTCCTGTAATTTTTCCAATGGATTCCACATTCAAAAAATGGCTTTATGGAGCAGTTATTTCTGGTGCAGATGCGACAGATGAGAATTTCTACATAACAATCATTGGCTATGACCAGTTAAACGAGAAACCGTACCTGAAATCAGTTCTTCAATCATCATTCTTCAGTCCGTTGCAAATGCAAGTTTTCTATGATTATAATGATCTCATCAATGTGCTGTCCTCGTACCCACTCTATTATTCTTTGCAAAATATAATCTCACAATTTTCGGTTAGTATTGATTTCCGGTCATTTGATGAATTTACAAGAAAGGAGGTCACCCCGGGGTTTTTATGCACAATACAGAAGCCATATAGTTCCTTCTTCTTGAATTTTGCAGTTCCGCTGGAGAGAAAGTTCTATAAATCATCTGTTGACCGAACCTGTATTGCAGGCAGTGCAGGATTAAGTCATATTCTACTAAATGGAGAATTCCGTGTGAAATCATTGGGATTTCTTGACCCTGAAAATCCGGATACACGGTCAATCTCAATCCGTGGTTATGAACCAATAAATTCGCACAAAGGAATTGTCTTTCGTGCTGAATATTCACACCGATTGTTGAAAATAAGAAAGGGCTTATGGAATCCGAACATATATTTTGAAGATGTTTTTGGAACCCTGTTTTTTGATTATGCCTTTGATGAAAACAAGAAAAACTATCTGAGTCTGGGTCTGGAAATTGGGACTGAAACAAAGGTCTGTTTTGGTTTTGTGCAGATCTTTCCAAGAGCCGGGGTGGCGATAAATAGGAATAAAGAGATTAGTTTTTTCGCAGGGTTCAATGCGTCTACCCTTGACTTTCCATAGAAAATATATATAATAATATTAATGCTACTACACCATATAGAGTATGAAGGATTCCGAAATCTCACTGACGGTAAAATTGATTTTGGCGAAGGCTTAAATATCATTATTGGTGAGAATGGTGCAGGCAAGACCAACCTCCTTGAGGCAATATTCTTCGCTGCTTATGGCTCTTCATTTCGCACAAACGATGAGAAAAATATGGTAAAATTTGACCAGCCATATATGAGGGTAACAGGTATTTCAAATAGCGTCGGAAGTATTTTTTATAATGGCACCAAAAAACTCATTCTAAACGGGGTTGAAAAAAATCGCCTGAGCGAATATGTGGGCTGGTTACCTGTGGTTGTCATGTCCTTAAATGACATATGGATAATACGCGGTGCACCTGCAAAAAGAAGAGGATTTCTGGACTGGCTCTTGATAAAATTAGATCCTGTTTATGGTGCTAATCTTTCCGAATATAGAAAAGTCTTGCGTCAGCGGAATTGTCTGCTCCAGCAAAAAAACCCGGACCCGTCACTTATTGATGTATACAATACCCAATTGGTAAACTGGGCAAACATAATCTATGATGAGCGGCGTCGGCTTATGCCCTCACTCAAAGAAAAAATCATACAAAAAGGTGAAGAAATGGGTTTAGCAGAAATAGCGTTTGAATATCAAAGTTCCTGCCCGGGAATGCATCTGACCATTGAAGAACTGAAGAGAAACGAACCCCTGGAAATGAAGAAAGGCGAAACGATTTCAGGACCGCATCGCGACGACATATATATCACAATCAATAATCATCCAGCAAAGAACTTTGCCTCTGAAGGTGAATGCAGGTTATGCGCACTCGCTTTGAAATTTGCTGAGGCAGAAGTCATTAGACAAAAAATAAATAGCGTGCCTTTATTGCTGCTTGATGAGGTAACGATTGAACTGGACGAAGTCCACAGAAAGAAATTCTTTGAAATGGTGAAAGGACAGGCAATCTATGCAACAGTCCAGAACTTGGCAGACCTGAAGTTGTCCAACAAAACTCAGTTTTCAGTTAAGCGAGGTGAAATTGCGTTATCCTGAGAAAATAAGCAAGGTTCTACCCCGCGTTTTGAAATCCCTGGACCTTGAAACTCGGTTCAAACAAATTGAATTGATAAATCGTTGGCCAGACATTGTTGGTAAAAAAATCGCCGAGCACGCAAGGGCAATAAGCATAAATGAAGGAAATCTTTTTGTAGTGGTTGACAATCCCCTGTGGCATGCCCAACTGTCCCTTTTGAAAAAAGAAATTATCAAAAAATTTAACCAATTAGGCGCTAACTTGAAAGATATAAAATTTATTATTGACAAAGGAGGTCGGGTTAAGGAGTAGTTATGGCAAATATGAAAAACAATGAGCAAAATCAAGAAAAATATGATGCTTCGCAAATTCAAATCCTGAAAGGACTTGAGGCTGTACGCAGAAGACCGGCAATGTATATTGGAGATGTTGGTATCCGTGGCCTTCACCATTTGATATTTGAAGTTGTTGACAATAGTGTGGATGAAGCGCTTGCCGGACATTGTGACCATATCAGGGTAACTGTTGATAACGATGTTGTTGAAGTTGAAGACAATGGTCGGGGTATTCCCACAGATACGCACCCGACCCAAAAAAAATCTGCACTTGAGGTGGTATTAACCATGCTCCATGCCGGTGGAAAATTTGATGACAAGGTATACAGGATAAGCGGCGGTTTGCATGGTGTCGGAGTCTCCGCAGTGAATGCTCTTTGCGAATTTCTTGAAGCAGAAGTTTACCGGGATGGTAAAATTTTCTTTCAGAGATACAAAAGAGGCGAGCCTGAAGAACCTGTAAAGACAACCGGCAAAACAAAGAAAAGGGGCACAAAGATCCGTTTTAGACCTGACAAAGAAATTTTCCGAAAAGTTGAATTTAACAAAGAAATTGTTGCCCAGCGTCTAAGAGAAATTGCCTTTCTAAACAAGGGTTTGAAAATTGATTTTGAGGATGTGAAATCCGGAACAAAAGAAAGATTCTTTTCTACCGAAGGAGTGCTTGATTTAGTAAAATATCTGGATTCAGGCAGGCAACGACTGCATAAACCATTCTATGTCCATGACACTGAAAATGGCATTGAAATAGAAGTGGCACTTGAATACAATGATTCATATCTTGAAAATATCTTCACCTTTGCAAACACCATAAACACACATGAAGGAGGAACCCATCTCGTGGGTTTTAAATCCGCATTGACCAGGACAATGAATGAATATGCACGGAAGCACAATCAATTAAAAGAAGACCTGGCATTTACCGGTGAAGATACGCGCGAAGGGCTGACCGCAGTAGTATCAATAAAGATCAGGGAACCACAATTTGAAGGGCAAACAAAGACAAAATTGGGAAATCCTGAAGCAAAAGGTGCAGTAGAATCCCTGGTCAACGAAAAATTCTCTGCATTTCTTGAAGAAAATCCGAGGATCGCTGGAATAATCATCAGTAAAGTCTTGACCGCGGCTAAATCGCGCGAGGCAGCAAGAAAAGCAAGGGAGCTGACCAGAAGGAAATCTCTGATTGACAGTGAATTTCTGCCTGGAAAACTTGCTGACTGTTCATCTGAAAATCCTGATGAGAGCGAAATATTTGTAGTTGAGGGCGATTCTGCAGGTGGTAGTGCAAAACAGGGAAGAGACCGAAGGTTCCAGGCAATACTACCCTTGAGGGGTAAGATCCTCAATGTCGAAAAGAGCGGTTTGAACAAGATTTTAGGAAACGAAGAAATCAGAACGCTCATATCAGCAATTGGCTGTGGGATTGGTGAAGATGAGTTTGACATATCAAAACTACGCTACAAGAAGATTGTCATCATGACTGATGCGGATGTGGATGGCGCCCATATTAGAACATTATTGCTGACCTTCTTTTTCCGTTTTATGAAAGACCTGATAGATGCAGGTGTCATTTACATTGCCCAGCCGCCACTGTATCGGGTGCGTCATGACAAAAAAGAAGAATATCTTTACTCTGATGAGGAATTACAAAAATTTTTGAAAAAGCGTTCTGGGGAAAAATATGATATTCAAAGATATAAAGGCCTTGGTGAAATGAACCCTGAACAACTGTGGATGACCACAATGGATCCAGAAAAAAGAATTATTAAAAAGGTAACCATGGAGGATGCTACAGAGGCAGATCGTCTTTTCTCCATTCTGATGGGTGATGAAGTTGAACCGAGGAGAAAATTCATTGAAGAAAATGCGAAGTTTGTCGAAAATCTGGATGTATAAGGGGGTCTAATGAATCGCATGCAGAACTTGAAAGAACTAACTCAGGCATTTGGTATCTCAGGATATGAAGATGAGGTCGTGGAGATACTGAAAACAAAATTAGGAAAACACGCCGCAGTAACAAGAGATCGGATCGGCAGTGTTATTGCCCAGAAAAAAGGTACCGATGAAGCTCCAAAGATTATGTTCGCCGCGCATATGGATGAAATTGGCTTTATGGTTAAAGAAATTACAAAGGAAGGTTTCATAAAATTTTTGCCAATCGGTGGCTGGTGGGACGGAAATCTACCAGGGATGCGCGTCCGGATAAAAAATAAAAAGGGCGAAATCATCCCGGGTGTTATTGGTTTGAAACCAATACACGATTTGTCTCCTGAAGAAAGAAAAAAACTGCCCGAACTTGAAAGTATGTACATTGATGTCGGTGCTACGAAAAATTTTCAGGTTTCTGAAAAACTTGGTATCAGGCCTGGTGACCCAATTATGCCAGCAGGACAATTTGAACAAATGGCAAATACCGACCTGTTATTGGCGAAAGCCTGGGATGACCGGGTCGGTTGTGCGCTGCTTGTTGATATGATAGAAGAACTCGTAGCGATTGAACATCCAAATACGGTATATCTTGTGGGAACGGTTCAGGAAGAAGTAGGGTTAAGAGGTGCAAAGACTTCTGCTTCACTAATACAACCTGATTTTGCCTTTGCTATTGATGTGAGCATCTGTCGTGATACACCTGGCAATGGCGGTGACGCTGAAGAAAAACTCGGTGCCGGTGTAGCAGTTCTTGTATATGACCGAACAATGATTCCTCATAAAAACCTGCGGGATTTCGTCATAGAACTTGCTGAAACAAACAATATTCCTTATCATCTGACTTCAATAAAGGGAGGATATGATACTGGTGCAATTCATCTTACAAACTTTGGTGTGCCAAGTCTGGCACTCGGCATACCCACAAGATATGTCCATTCAACATCAAGTATTATCTCTTATGATGACTATGAAAATCTTTTGAAACTCACGACCCTGATTGTCAAAAATCTGGGCAGTGAAGCAATGGAGCAGATTTTGAAATAGGAGGTAGCATGCCAAAGCGCGTGATAAAGCCAGGAGCAATCTACTACATTTGGACAACAACCAAAGACTGCGTGGAAATTTTCAATGACCCGCACTGGTCGCGATTTCTACTGCTTTCAATCGGTTATCACCGCTACATGTTGAACTACAAAATCTTCGGTTATCTTATTTTACCAGAATCTTTCTATCTGATTATTCAGCCAGGCAAAATGTTCACGGTATCAAAAATCATGAAGCTTATAAAAGGAAACTTTGCCCGCAAATATAACGAAGTAAAAAAACGCGAAGGAACAGTCTGGTCTCAGAGTTTTGATGCAGAACTTGTTGAAAATATGACACAGTTGAAGGAACACCTTGAATACATCCATAATCAACCGGTTACAAGAGGTCTGGCAAAAGATCCGGGCGAGTACGAATTCTCAAGTTATAACAACTATTCGCGTGCACGTAGAACTACAATCCAGCTTGTGATTGATTCTCTGCCTGAGGCATAAGATTTGATTTATTGAATAATTGACATATCACATTTTTTAACTATAATCAAAAATGCTTTCTCGAGTATTATCGTGTGCTACATATGGTATTGATGGTTATTTAGTAAATGTGGAAGTAGACCTGTCAGGTGGTATACCTGGATTTACTACCGTGGGTCTACCTGATAATGCGGTAAAAGAATCAAAAGACCGGGTATATGCAGCAATAAAAAATGCCGGATTTCGTTTTCCAGGCAAGAGAATTACCGTCAATTTAGCACCTGCAGATGTCAAAAAAGAAGGCTCAAGTTTCGATTTACCGATTGCAGTCGGTATACTTGCTGCTTCGCAGACAGTTAGTACAAACAGTCTTGAGCGTTATGCAATCCTCGGAGAGTTATCCCTTGATGGCTCTTTGAGACCCATAAAAGGGGCAATATCGGTATCGCTCGCAGCCCAATCAAACAAACTTGATGGACTGATTGTGCCTGCAGTCAATGCCCGGGAAGCAGCAATTGTTGAAGGTATAAATGTGTATGGCTTTGAAAATTTGATTGAAGTTGTAGCATTTTTGAATGGTGAACTCCAGATAAATCCCGTAACAGTTGACCGAGATGAAATCTTCAAGGCAGTTTCAAAATATCCTATTGACTTTGCTGAAGTCAAAGGGCAGTATCATGCCAAGAGGGCTCTGGAGATTGCTGCGGCTGGCGGTCACAATATATTAATGATTGGACCACCAGGCACGGGCAAGACAATGCTGGCGCGCAGATTGGTTACAATCCTTCCTCCGATGACCTTGCAGGAAGCTCTGGAAACAACCAAGATTCATTCAGTTGCCGGAATTCTTCCGCCGGGTGAGTCTTTGATTGGCACAAGACCTTTCCGTGCACCCCACCATACGATCTCGGATGCCGGAATAATTGGTGGTGGTCACATTCCAAAACCAGGAGAGGTTTCTCTTGCCCATAATGGTGTGCTTTTCCTTGATGAACTTCCTGAATTTCATAAGAATGTCCTTGAGGTTCTACGGCAACCTCTTGAAGATGGTTCTGTTACGATTGGCAGGGCAAAAATAACCCTTACCTATCCTGCACGGTTCATGCTTGCAGCAGCAATGAATCCATGCCCGTGTGGTTATTTTACTGACCCCTACCATGAATGCAGATGCACCCCGGTCCAGATTCAACATTATCGCGCAAAAATATCCGGTCCATTACTTGATCGGATTGATATTCATATTGAGGTGCCATCCCTCAAGTACGACGAGCTAAAATCAGCACAACCAGGAGAATCTTCTGATGAGATAAAAACCCGGGTAAATAAGGCACGAAAAATTCAGCTAGAAAGATTCAAAGAAGGCAGGAGAAAAATCTTTTGCAATGCCCATATGGAAACAAAGGACATAAGAAAATTCTGTCCCATAGATGAAGAATCGCAAAATCTGCTCAAAACTGCAATTGAAAAATTTGGACTGTCAGCACGCGCCTATGATAAGATACTGAAAGTAGCAAGAACAATCGCGGATCTGGAATTAAGTGATAAAATAAAGGTTCAGCATATTGCTGAAGCAATACAATACAGGAGTTTAGACAAAGATGTCTGGCAAAAATTATGATTTAACATTAAAAAAACTGGCAAAACAAATTATTGGCATTAATGAAGAAGTTGTGCTACTTGATGGCTCAAAGAGAAGATATGTAAATTTTGATAATGCAGCGAGCACTCCCGCGCTTTTGCCAGTTCAGAAAAAAATTGGTGAATTTTTGAAATGGTATTCAAATGTTCATCGCGGCACTGGTTTCAAATCACAATTATCATCCTGGGTCTTTGAAGAAGCACGACATATTATTGCGGACTTTGTAAAGGCTGATGAGCACTGTTGTGTAATATTTTGTAAGAATGCCACCGAGGCAATAAACAAACTTTCAAGTAGATTTCATTGTCCTGCCATGGATAAAGAAAAACCCATAGTATTGACCACGATTATGGAACACCATTCCAATGAACTTCCCTGGCGCAAGGTTGCTCAGGTAATTCACATTGAACTGACCCGCGAAGGGACAATAGACAAGAACGATTTTTATGAAAAATTGAAAAAATATGCAGGAAAAGTTCAACTCGTAGCAATCAGTGGTGCTTCAAATGTAACTGGTTATATCAATCCTATTTATGAATTTGCACGGGAAGTTCACAAAATAGGTGCTCAAATCGCAGTTGATGCAGCACAACTTGCACCTCATAGACCGATTGATATCAGATCCAAGAATGACCCCGAGCATATTGATTACCTTTCTTTTTCAGCACATAAAATGTATGCACCTTATGGGATAGGAGTTCTGGTGGGTGATAAATCAGCATTCCTTTACGGCACACCTGATGATGTGGGCGGAGGCACTGCAGATATCGTTGACCTTGAAAGTGCCTACTGGAAAGACCTGCCTGAAAGAGAAGAAGCAGGAACCCCGGATATCATTGGAGTTGTTGCCTTAGCACAGGCAATCAAACTGATCCAGGCAGTTGGTTTTGACCAGATAATCAAGCATGAAACAAAACTCACTGCCTATGCCCTCAAAAAACTGAATCGACTTCCCGAAATTATCATTTACGGCGATCATAAACCAAGAAATGCGCAGAATCGGCTCGGCGTCATTTCCTTCAATATCAAAGATATGCACCATGCACTTGTGTCTGCAATCTTGAGTTATGAGGGTGGTATCGGAGTCCGAAATGGTTGTTTCTGTGCCCATCCTTATGTTAAATGTCTGCTTGGTGTAACATCAGAACAGGCAAAGAAGATTGAAAAAATGATCATTAATCGGGACCGTTCTGAAATTCCCGGTGCAGTGAGAATCAGTTTTGGTATCTATAATACTAAAAAAGAGATTGATTTTCTTATAGAAATGCTACAAAAGATTATAAGGAAAGAATACAAAGGTAAGTATATTCTGGACAAAGAGCGGGGCGAATTCTATCCCGAAGGGTTCGAATTCAAATTTAACGAGTTCTTTGATTTCGATTGAAGTCTGAAACAAAAGAGGGGGTCCTGATCCGAAATCAGACCCCCTCTT
>JBDRWH010000031.1:8907-13283 GCA_039802325.1 Caldifarciminota bacterium | reverse complement strand
CACTTAGGGCATCTTGCCGGTGCATATCTTCCAGCTGATATCTATGTGCGTTATCAACGACTCAAAGGCAGGGATGTGATACATATCTGCGGAACTGATGAACATGGTGTTCCAATAACCGTCCTTGCTGATCAACAAAAAAAGAGTCCTAAGGAGATTGTTTATTTTTATAACGAATCTATAAAAAAATCCTTTATTGAATTTGGAATATCATTTGACAATTTTTCACGCACGACCATACCTTTACACTATCGGCTTGCCCAGGATTTTTTCCTCCAGATTTATAACAAAGGTTTTATCTATGAAAAAGAAACTGAGCAATTTTACTGTCCGAAATGTAATAGATTCTTGCCGGACCGTTATGTGATTGGTAAGTGCCCGCGCTGTGGTATTGATGGGGCAAAGGGCGACCAGTGTGAAGCCTGCGGCAGATGGCTTGAGCCTTTTCAGTTGATTGAACCAAGATGTCTTGTATGCGGCGAGAAGCCAGTGAAGCAGAAAACGAAACACTGGTATTTTAGACTTTCACAATTTCAAAACAAACTTGCCCAGTGGATTGACGAGAAACAGACCTGGAGAGAAACAGTGTTGACCTTTGTGAAGGGCTGGCTAAAAGAAGGTCTTGAAGACCGTCCGATTACACGGGATATGACCTGGGGTGTACCGGTACCCCTTGATGAGGCGAAGGGTAAGGTATTGTATGTCTGGTTTGATGCGCCGATCGGTTACATCTCTTCCACAATGGAATGGGCAATAAACAAAGGTGAACCTGATCTATGGAAGGAATACTGGCTGAATCCTGATACAAGGCTCGTTCACTTTATTGGCAAAGACAATATTGTGTTTCATGCCCTGATCTGGCCTGCAATGCTTATGTCTTATGGTAACTATGTTCTACCTTCGGAAATTCCGGCAAATCAGTTTTTGAACTTAGAGGGAGAAAAACTCTCAACTTCAAAGGGTTATGCGATCTGGCTTCCTGAATACCTGAAGGAATTCCCGGCGGATTCTTTAAGATATGCCCTCACAAGAAATCTTCCAGAAACAAGAGATTCAGATTTTACCTGGCGCGATTTCCAGTCCTGGCACAACAATGAACTTGCGGATATCCTTGGTAACTATATCAATCGCACATTGACCTTTATTGAAAAATACTACAATTCCAACGTTCCCTCGGCTTCGGCATTTACTGAAAATGAAAATAGAATACTTGATATGCTACACAAAGCGCCATTCATTATTGGTGAAAAAATTGAGCATTTTGAATTTAAGAATGCCCTGCAGGAAGTAATGAAAATCGCCCAGGAAGGCAACCGGTATTTTGACAAAGAAGCACCCTGGATAGCAAGGAAAACCAGTCCTCTGATTTGTGAAAGAACGATGTATATATGCATGAAAATGGTTACATCACTTGCTTTGCTCATGGAACCATTCTTGCCATTCACTGCCCAGAAATTGAAGAAGATGATAAATTTTGCAGAACAGAACTGGGACAGTATTGGAACACCATTGGTCTCGCCCACGATCGGTAAGGTTGATATTCTTTTCAAAAAAATTGAAAATCAAGTTATTGAAGTTCAAATCAACAAATTGAAACAAAAGGAAATTACGATTGAGGATTTTAACAAAATAGAATTGTGTACCGCGAAAATCATTTCCGCAAAACCCGTGGAAGGGAGCAACCATCTTGTTGTGTGTGAAATTGAGCTGGGAGACAAGAAAAAACAAATAGTTGCCGGAATTGGAAAGTATTACAAACCTGAAGATCTGGTCGGCAAGACCATTATTGTAGTGAACAATCTCAAGCCTGTTTCCTTAAAAGGTGTGCTTTCTGAAGGCATGCTGCTTGCTGCCCAGGACAAAAACGGGCTTGTTCTTTTGACTACCGACAAACCGATTTCATCGGGTGCGATTGTGAAGTGATTGACACCCATTGCCACTTAATTGACCCTCAGTTCAAAAGAGACATAAAAGAGGTCATTGTTCGCGCTCAATCAGCAGGATTGAGAAAGATCATTAATATAGGTTATGACTTGAAAACGAGTTGTTCTGCGATTGAAATGTATAAAGAATATCAGTGGATTCTACCCGCAATAGGAATCCATCCGAATGAAACCGCAGGTGAATCAATTGCCTATCTAAAAGAGATTGATAATCTGTGTACCAATGAAAGAGTTTTTGCAGTCGGGGAGACCGGGCTGGACTATTATCGCAATTTTTCACCAAAGGATGCTCAGGTTGTTCTTTTTCGCCGGCATATCAATATTGCCAGAAAGTATAATCTACCATTGATTGTTCACACGCGAAATGCAGTTGAGGATGCGATCAGAATTTTGAAAGAGGAAGATTATCATCTGGGTGTATTCCATTGCTACAACGGAACCTATGAACAGGCAAAGAGAATTATCGACATTGGATACTACCTCGGGTTTGGTGGTGTGCTGACTTTTTCGAAAAATTTACGTGAGGTTTTTCAGCGTGTTCCCCTTGATTTTGTTATTTTTGAAACAGATGCCCCTTTTCTCGCTCCTGCTGGGTATCGGGGAAAAAGGAACGAACCCGGGTATATCTTTGAGACCGCAAAAGTTGCTGCATCACTAAAGGGTTTATCCTTGGATGAAATAGAAATGATTACGGACAGGAACGCATCAAGACTTTTTTCTATTGAAGAGAAGACGCTGACGGACAATGGCTAAAAGAAGACTCGGTCAACATTTTCTTAACAGCAATTATGTAGCGCGGAAAATTGTCAACTTTGCAGAATTGCAGGACGAGTGTGTCATTGAAATTGGAGCGGGAAAGGGAATGCTGACCCGTGAACTTGCAAAGAAAGCAAGGACTGTTTATGCAATTGAAATTGACCGCCTTTATGCAGCATCATTAATAGAGAAAAATATTCCCAATGTTAAGGTCATAACCACGAATTTCCTTGATTTTGATATGAGCGATTACAAGAGTGCAGTGATTGTGGGTAACATTCCATATTCAATAACGACCAGAATAGTTGAGAAGCTGGTGAGAGATAGAGATAAATTTTCAAAGGCAATTTTGACAATACAAAGAGAATACGCAGAACGGCTTGTTGCAAAGCCCGGCTCGCCACAATATGGTGCAATCACCTGTTATGTGAACTACTATTTTGAGATTGTTAAGGGATTCAATATTCCACCAAGGTTTTTCTCACCGGCACCAAAAGTTAGTTCAACGGTCATTGGGTTGATACACAAAGAAAAGCCATTTCTACTGGAGAATGATAGTGATTTTTTTGAATTCATAAAGGGTATTTTCCGTTATCGGCGTAAGATCTTGAAGAATTCTTTGGCTAATTTTATCGGATTTACGCCTCATTACATGGGCAAGCAAATTCTGACTAAAAGACCCGAGCAATTGGAATTGAGAGAATTTTTTCATTTGTACATGAACTTGAGGGTTCACAGTCAATAAGAAACAAGACCTAATGAAAACAAAGGTCTATATCAAAGATGCACATGACCTCAGGCAAACAATAGAGCAGGCATTTGAGGATTTTGGACTGAAAGATGTGAAACAACGCAGGGTTTTTGTCAAACCAAATATGCTACGCATTGGCAAACCTGAAGAGTGCGTCATTACGGACCCAGTCGTCATTGAATCAGTGGTGGAATATCTAATGAGCAATTCAGCGAATGTTAGTGTTGGAGACAATCCAATTCCTCAGATTGTGAACGAAATGGAGGTCAGTAAAAAGTGTGGATTTTTTGAGTCAAGCAAGGGCAGGTTCAAGAACATTGGCAAATATGTGAAGAAAATCAGATTACAACATAAATATGTTAAAGAAATTTATGTTTCAAGAGACATCATAGACGCGGAAATGCTAATCTCCATACCCAAGTTTAAGACCCACGAATTGACGATTCTAAGCACCGCGATAAAGAATCAATTTGGTATTATACCAGGTGGTCTGAAGCCAGTTCTCCATTATCAATGCCCTTCGCTTGAAGAGTTTTGCAGACTTCTGATTGAGGTGTACACAGTAAAACCACCAGACCTTGTCATTGTGGACGCCATAAATGTGCGTGATACACGCTCAAGATTATACAAACTGAATAAACTCATTATCAGCAACAATCCATGGGCAATTGAATATGTGTGTTCATTGATGGTCAACTTGAAGTTAGAATTCAATCCCCTGCTCAGGATTGCGCTGAAGGACAGGCTGTTCGAACCTGAGCAATTGGAAATCATTGGTTCGTTAGAACCAATCAAGGGTTTTTCACTGCCAATTTCTTTACCAATCAAAAATTTTTTTGCTGGTTTTGGTAGCCGATTGTTTGCAAAAATTCACAGCTACAGGCTGCCGACAATTGATCATTTTTACTGCAATAAATGCCGTGCCT
>JBDRWH010000031.1:0-8897 GCA_039802325.1 Caldifarciminota bacterium | reverse complement strand
CTGCCCCTCACAGTCAATAAGTCATTTCAATATTGAATATAAAAAATGTATAAAATGCTACTGTTGTTTTGAGGTTTGCCCGCAGAATGCGATAAAAAGAAGATTGAAAATTATTTAGGTTTAATAGAACGACTTTATGTTCCCATTTTTCACATAGCACCAGGACATCGCATCGGTGTTGTTAACACAGAGGATTTTTCCTTCTCTATCTATACCGATGATGCCCGCGCGGCACTTGTGCCGTGTTGCGTAATCAATTGCCATTTTGCCGGCAACCGGAGCCGAATGTTTCTCCATAAATCCTACTGCACGAAATGCAAGAAGGGTCTTCATGATCATTTCACCATGGCCAGTGGTGACTGCCCCACCGTACTGATTAGCATAGGTGCCCGCGCCAATGACTGGTGTATCACCAACCCTGCCTGGTAAATGCAACGATATTCCGCCTGTTGAGTTGCCCGCAGTAATCATACCTTTCCTGTCAAGTGCCACGACCCCGACCGTTTCGTAAAGTTCCTTTAATTTGTATAACCTCGGAAAATAATCACTCTTCAATCTGGTGCGTGCCCTGAGCCACATCCTTTCTTTTTCTCTTGTTTTTGGATTGTGGTATTTTATTCCGTGGAGCCGGGCAAATCGTAGTGCGCCATCACCGCATAATAATAAATGGTCAGTTTTCTCCATCACAAGTCGTGCGATTTGAATTGGATACCGCACATTTTTTATTGCCGCAACTGCACCGAAGTTACCATCCGCAGTCATTATTGAGGCATCCATTTCCACCTCACCGGTCAACCCAAGGGTTGATCCAGTTCCCGCATTAAAAATTGCTGTATCTTCTAAAACCATAATCGCCTTTTCCACAGCATCAAGGCTTGAACCACCATTTTTTAGAATCTCGTAACCGATGCTTACTGCCTTTTTCAAACCCTGGGCACGGCGGTGCGGAAAATTTATTCCACCGGCACCACCATTTGCAATTATTACAGGATTTCTCATTTTTGCCTCGCTATTTTCCCGATGGTACTAAATGTTTTGTCTTTGAGCAAGACAAAGTAAAGCCCAGAACCAACTGGTTGATTATGACTATCCCTTCCATCCCAGGAAATTTTCCTGTTACTTATCTGTGAAGAAGAGAACTTTCTTACGAGCCTGCCACTGATTGAGTAGATATATACTTCAGGATGGCTTTGTTCGGGATAATCAAGAACTATCTCGCAATTTTCCGTGAATGGATTTGGTATTGAATAAGGAACTGCATAATTTTTGACATCGACCTGGACAAAATTAGACAAACTGCCGCTGTTTTCATAGGTATCTTCAGCATAGACTCCGTAGTAATAAGTGCCCCTCAATTTATTAAAAATGTAGAGTGTAGTATCCATTAATCGTTGTCTTACATATTTCGCAGAAGCAAGTGTATATAGCCTGACCCGGTCAACATAAACCCCACCATTATTTACACTTGCATTTGTACGATAATATAACCTTAAGGGATAACTGCCTGGAGGCAGAATAACGCGAAAATTTTGCCAGGTCCCTGACCTGCCATAGTAGATATATCTTTTTGAACCGAATTCGACAATGAAGGAATCTACCATATCTTCTGTGTTGTAATTTAGATAAAAGTCAAGCAGACCGAATTCTTCAATCATGAAACTATTCTTTGTGATCAAAGAGTTGTTAAGATTGCTACTGTTGCCTGAAAAGAATGAACCATCACCCTCGTATGCTACATTCTTAACCAGGGTAAATCCATCAAATGTCCAGTTAATAGAATCTTCGCAGTTGTCTTCGAATAACAAGATTGTATCAACGCACTCAATTACATTATAGAAAACAGGGGCGAGGTCAAACGATTTTGTCCAGGAAAGTTGGAAGTCGTTGTTCTTACCCGTGCCGGACGCATGGATTTGGGAAGGGGTTGGTTTTATGTCATCCTGCCCGTAAAACCAGTTTAAGAATTTTGCCCAATCGGTTTGGTTGTAACTGAGCAAGATATAGAGTTCCACGAGATTTTTGAATTCAATATATCTATCCGGAAACCAGGTTGTCATACCGGTCAATCTTGTGAGACCAGGTCCCCAGGATTCAGATTTGATTACTGTTTTGTTATATGATTCCAAGAGTTCCCTTGAATCCTTTGTTGAAAGATATTCATTTAACAATCTCAAAAAATCGCCAAGGTCTACATAATCATCTTCGGGTGAAGGGTCAGGATTGTTCAGCGAAATTGTTTGAACCTGCGTGCGCAAATCTTTGAAATTCTGTGCTGGTGGATTCTGTGTAGTAATATCAATGTTCTTCTTCAGTGATTTTTTGAAATTATCAACGTTTTCTAAATCAATAAAAGAAATTGCAGAGGGCTGGTTTGAATAATATGTCTTGCAGATTTCAACAATCTTTTTTCCAAGATCTATCTCATTTATGCCGGGTTCTGTTTTAAAGACATAAAAGATGTTTTCATAAGGATAACCATTGATAGGCCAGACCGTCTGGGAAGCAATACAGACCCTTGCATAATCTTTGATCTCATTGGCAACTTCAATCTGCTGCATATTACATGCATCAAACCCGATGATGTTGAACTTTTTGCCAGTTGCCTCATAAAAACTTTTCAATGCACGATTGAGGTCACCATTGGCAATGCTCATCTGTGTTCCTGCTGATCCGTCGCTACCAAATGTCCGCCTTGGTGCAAGGGTCCATCCTGTGCCATGGTCCCAGAGAACTAAAAAATATCTTTTTGCCGGCAGAAGCGTGACACCCCATTCAAGAAAATCCCTCAGGGTATGCCAGTCACACATATCAATCATTCCCAGGTCACCAAGGTTATACAAGGTATCTTTGCCCACATAATAACGATTAGCACCAGTGGATGGCTTATCAACCTGTACTAATATTGCGAGATTATCATCAGACCCGACTGCCTTCATTTCAACGAGATCAGAATCAGCAAGTGCACTTAAGGAATTGTCTGCTGCCATATATACTAACACTGTCCAGTCGCGGGCAAATAAGATTAATGGAAATACTAAAGGTAGTAAAAGAATACGCACGGGTAATTTTATTGAAAAATATTATGATGTCAACAACAGCCTTGACTTTTTTCTTAAATTGAATATACTCCACAATCATGAAGAATTTTAAGAGATACTGGATGAAGAAGGTTATAATGGGAAAGGGCTTTTCGTTCCCATAAATGAATTTTTCAATGGACGAGAAGCCCACCATAAGGTGGGCTTTTTTATTGCCTGAATGAAAAGGAGGCTTGATGAAAGGAAAATGGTTGGCGACATTGAAAGGATATTTGAAATCAGGAGATGGTGTTGATACACCCTGTTATTTTTATGACAGGGAAAAGATAGAGGAGAATATCAGAATACTTAAAAGAAATTTTAATGGCATTGCAAGTTTGTTTTTCGCGGTGAAGGCAAATACCAATCTGGCAATATTGAGATTGATAAGAAACCAGTGTATTGGTGCTGAAGTTGTATCACCAGGCGAGATATTTATCTGTCAAAAAGCAGGATTTCATGGTTCTGAAATACTTTATAACAATGTTGCAAGAAGAGAGGATGAAGTCCTTTACGCCATTGAAAATGGTGTAACATTCTTCAATTTTGAGAGTATAAACCAGGCAATTATCCTTGAGAAAATGGCAAGGAGCAAAGGGAAGAAATTGAAAACATATGCCCGCATAAATCCTGGAATATTTCCTAAAACCCATCCCCATCTTTCAACTGGCTCAGAGGCGAGTAAGTTTGGAATAAGGATGCGGGAGCTTCCAGAGATCGTCAAAGTTATGAAAAAATTCAGGTATACCGAATTAACTGGAATTCATTGCCACATTGGCTCTCAGATTCTATCCCCTCACCCATTCATAGATGCAAGCAAGAAGGTCATTGAGGCAATCAATTTTTTCAGAAAGAATGGATTTGATATTTCTTCTGTAAATCTCGGTGGTGGTTTTGGTATTCCTTATGGACCAGAAGATAACCCGCTGGATTTCAAACCAATAATTGATTGTTACAAAGCATTGAAAAAGCAGTATAATATTGAAATAGTGCTTGAACCAGGAAGATTTTTCGTGGCAAATGCCGGATACATATTGACAAGGTTAATTGATAAGAAACAAAGGAATCACTTGCCCATTTATATGATTGATGCGGGCATGACCGAAAATCCCAGGCCCGCTCTTTACGGCGCATACCATCATATTGAGCCATTGTTTGAGAAAAGATCAAAGAAATTCAAGGTTAGAGTTACTGGTCCATTATGTGAAAATGCAGATGAGTTTGGGGTTTTCAATCTTCCTGAACTTGATGTCGGTGATTATCTCTTGATACAGAATTCTGGTGCTTATACAAGAACAATGGCATCTACATATAACGGGAGGGTATTACCGGCTGAATATCTTGTTGATAATAAAATAATATTAATAAGGAAAAAACAACAACTAAGGGGGTTGATTGAGAATGAACAATATCAAGGTATTTAAGATTGGAGGTTCAGTCCTTTCTGAACCAGAAGATTTTTTGAAAATTGCCCGGCTGATTCTTAAATTCAAAAATGCGAAGATATGTCTTGTGACCTCAGCCACAAAAGATAAGACCGATGAATTAATAAAGAGTTTCACAAAGGCAGTACCCGAACCTGATTTCTACTCTTTTGAAAGATTTGTAGGAATGGGTGAGATTCAATCAGCGATGATTTTTGAATCGGTATTCAATTTTCTTGGTGTCAATGCAAAAGCAATAATCCCTGGAATGTCTGAATGGCCTATACACATTAGATTGAAATCAAGGTCGCGACTCAGTGCACAGAAAATTAACGAAAAAAGGGAATTTACACTGCTGCCTATGGCAAAGAAGATTGCTCAGAGATACTTAATTCCTTTACTGAACAAAAATACAGTATTGGTGGTTCCTGGATTTATTGCCCAGGACGAAAGGAACAAGACTGTTACACTGGGCAGGGGCGGCAGTGATATTTCAGCATTGCTCCTTGCTGAATTATTAGAGGCAAAAGAACTCATTCTGGTAAAAGATGTAGGAGGAATCTTGAGTGTAGATCCCAAGATTGTTTCAAATACAAAAATGATAAAAAGACTTTCCTGGGCAGAACTCGGTGCACTTGCTGCATCCGGTGCCCAGGTCTTGAATCCAATCTCTTTGAAGCATAGAAGAAAACTTCCCAAATTAAGGGTCATTGCAAATAACGGCACTAATATTGAAAATGGTGGAACTGAGATCTTGTTTGATAAAGAAATCTCTATTCTTCCTTCTGAAAAAACTTTTGGCGTTTTAACATTTATTGGTGAAAGAATTCCTGAGACGCCAGGTATTCTGGGCAGGGTCTCAAATGTCTTGATGGAAAAAAGGATTGCCATTCATTCAATTACGATCTCGGATAATCTCCTTGCAATATATGTTGAAGAAGAAAAGGCAGAAAAAGCATATGAGTTCCTTTCCACGCTTGTTTCAGAGATCAAAAATCTCAAGGCATTAAACTTGAAAAAGGGGATTGCGAAGATTTTGATAAGAAGTTTGAAATTCATCAATGAACCAGGTGCTATAAAAAAGATAGTTACACCGATTTCCCGTGAAAAGATCAATATCTGGGAAATTTTAACGGTCCATACCGATATTATGGTATTCGTTGAATCCCAAGATAAAGTTAAGGCATACAATTTTATCAACCAATTATTCAGGAAGGAGTAAAATGGAAAAAAATAAAATAAAGATTGCAATAATTGGTTATGGAAATCTTGGTAAAGGTGTAAAACTGGCAATTGAAAAAAATCCTGATATGGAACTCGTTGAAATCATAACCCGCAGACCTGATGCCGTGAAGAAAATGGAAAAAGATATCCCGGTATTTTCATTTGAAAAATTTGATATTCTTGCTGATGTAGCAATACTTTGCGGCGGCTCAAAAGAAGACATGTTTGGTTCTCATAATGATGAAGAATTTAGTAAACTCCGTATCCCTGACCCTTATTCATATGGTCAGGGGCTATATTTTGCTCAATTCTTCAACACGGTTGATAGTTTTGATACACACCGACGCATTTCTGACTATTATCATCATATCGCAAAGGTTGCACGATTGAACCGACATACTTCAATCATATCTGCAGGCTGGGATCCAGGAACATTTTCACTGGAAAGGGTTTTTGCAGATTCCTTCGTGCCGGAAAGCAGGATTTATACATTCTGGGGGCCTGGCGTGAGTCAGGGACATTCTGATGCAGTGCGCCAGATTCCTGGTGTGGTGGATGCGCGTTCTTACACAATTCCAATTAAAAAAACGATGGCAGCAGTAAAGAAAGGGAAAAATCCTGATTTGAAATCCTGGACAATGCACAGGAGGGTTGTTTATGTTGTTGTTCACCAGGAAGCTGATGAAACAGAGATTGAAAAAAAGATAAAACAAATGCCGGATTATTTTTCTGACTATGATACAAAGGTCATATTTATCTCTGAAAAATTATTAAATAAAAAACATAAGGCTTTTCCCCACTGTGGCTCGGTAATTCTTTCAGGTAAGACAGGTGATAAAAACAAGGCGATGATTGAATATCATTGTGAATGGGATAGTAATCCTGAAGCAACTGCAAGTATCCTTGTTGCCTGTGCAAGGGCTTGTCATAGATTGAATAGAGAGAAAAGATATGGTGCAATGACAATGCTGGAAATCCCGCCATGCTACTATTCAATGCACTCTATTAAAGAACTGATAGCTAAATATATTTGAATGGACGCCGGATATTAAGCATTAACACTCGTATTATCAACGGGCATATACGTATTGACAAATCAGAGATTATAAATATAATTCACCATGGATCAGGAAACAGCCAAAATCTACACTGATGCCCTTCAGGCTTATGAAAAAGGAAAGGTTAGAGAAGCGATAGATGGACTTAGAAAGGTAATTTCTGCTTACCCCAATTATCCTGATGTCCATAATGCAATGGGACTTGCCTATTCCCTTGCCGGCAACTACAAGTCCGCGGTTGAGAGCTTTAAAAAGGCGATAGAATTGAATCCTGATTACATTGAAGCGTATGTCAATATGGCAATCATTTACAATGAGCAGTGTCAGTTTGACGAAGCAATCAAGTCCTTTGAAAAGGCGGCTGCCCTTGAAACAAAAGAAAAGGGATTTTCTCCGCAATTAAAAACAAAACTCGCCAATACCTATATGCAATTAGGCGATACCTACTACGAACTGCAGGAATATAAAAAAGCCAGGGATGAGTACCAAAGGGCAATAGAGGTAAGTCCGTCATTTCTTGATATCAAACTTAAACTGGCAAAGACATATACCCAGCTCGGTGATTATAAGGCTGCCGAAAAAATGCTTAATGATATTTTGACGCGCAACAAGAAATATCTTGAGGCAAAAGTACTGCTTGGCTTATGTTATTACCAGGAACGCAAACATGACAATGCAAGGAAGGAATGGGAGGAAGTATTGAAGATTGATCCCACGAATATTAAGGCAAAGGCATATTTGAACATGCTGAAGGAGAAAAAAGGATGATTAAAAAACTAAAGAAAGCCGAATTGAAGGAATTCGAAAAGAAACTGGTGGAAGAGCGAGAAAAGATTGTCAAAGGAATCAATTATGATAGCGGACAGATCGCTACTACACAAGTTGAGGCTTCGGGTGATCTCAGTGCTTATGCTAATCATATGGCAGATCAGGGAACCGAGACTGAAAAGAGAGAACTATCATCCTTGAATTTATCACGACAAAAGGAAATTCTATTTAGCATTGATCATGCCCTGAGGAAAATACACCAGGGGCGTTATGGAATCTGTGAAAAATGTGGCAAGATGATTGAGAAGAAACGATTAAAATTTATTCCGTATGCCAGATTCTGCATCAAGTGCACTGAAAAGTAAGAATATCATACTTTTTTCAATTCCGGTTTTCACCGCAGTCTTCCTGGATCAGATAACAAAGATATTAATTGTACATTATTTTACCCCGTTTGATCCAGCGCATGAAGTTATTGGTTCACTTCTGCGATTCAAGGTTGCTTTCAATCCCTATGGTGTATTCAGCATTTCTTTTGGTCCGAGTTACCTGTATTATGTCTTTCACATTTTTGGTGTTATATTATTCACCTATCTTGGTATCACGCAGAATAGTAAATTCCGAGTAATCCTTTTTGGCCTGATCGTTGGTGGTGCCATCGGAAACATTGTTGACCGCATAAGATTGAAATATGTAGTTGATTTTATTGACATGGGCATTGGTAATCTGAGATGGTTTACATACAATCTTGCTGATGCCTTTGTCACAGTCAGTGCAGTCCTGCTAATCTTGAATGAGTTGTTCAAAAAACAGAACCAGACTAATAGAATTAAAGAATAACTACTATAACTGAGACCGATAACGGTCCTTCAACTCTGCCCTTTTCCCTTTATTCCAGCCTGAAACCTTGCTGAAATAACCGGTAACCCTTGTAATGTGATCAATTTTCTTACTTCCGCACATTGGACAGGCATCAGCCAGTCCCCTTGATGTTCTAAAACAGGCATTGCAGGTCGTGAATTCAGGAGAAAAGGCAATCTGTGCGTTACGGGAATGATTGAAGGTTTTAACGACAAAATTGGCAATAGATTCCTTGGGTGGTTGTGATTCACCAAGCCAGACATGGGTTAATGCACCGGCTTCAATCAGATCGTGAAACTTTCCTTCGGTTTTTACACGTTCAATCGGGTCAATGGGAATACCAACATTCAAATAAGTTGAGTTTGTATAATAAACTGAATTGGTTTTCACATCACCCTTTACTACAGATAATGATTCATTGGGAAAGTGTTCAAGGTCAAGTCTTGCCATCCTGTGTGAAGCAGACTCTGCAGGGGTTTGCTCGA
>JBDRWH010000030.1:0-13367 GCA_039802325.1 Caldifarciminota bacterium | reverse complement strand
AACTGGTAAGCAGTTTATTTATCTGAGTTGAATTCCTAATCAGTCCCTTGAAAGCTTCAACAATCTCGTTCATTTCAGACTAAATGATACCTAAGAACAGGCACAGTGTCAAGAATTATATGCAGGCAATGAAAGTATGTTGACACCAGCGATTTTATTTATATAATAGTCTATCAAAAGAAATGAATTTTAAGGAGGAATAATGGCAATCACTTTGAGCATTATCAAGGCAGATATTGGGGGTTATGTCGGACATTCAAGTATGCATCCCAATATCATTGCCCGGGCAATTCAATTACTTGACGTTCAGAAGAATAAAGGCACAATCGTGGATTTCCATGTATCCCATTGTGGTGATGACCTTGAACTCATTATGAGCCACAGACTGGGCAATGATTCAGGTGAAATCCACAAACTTGCCTGGGATATATTTGTTGAGTGCACAAATGTTGCAAAGGAATTAAAACTCTATGGTGCAGGACAGGACTTACTCAGCGATGCCTTTTCTGGAAATGTCAAAGGAATGGGACCCGGGTGTGCTGAAATGACCTTTGAAGAACGAAAGAGTGAACCAGTCATTGTTTTTGCTGCGGACAAGACTTCACCCGGTGCCTGGAACTATCCACTGTTCAAAATGTTTGCTGACCCATTCAATACCATAGGGCTTGTTATTGACCCGAGTATGCATGATGGTTTTGTTTTTGAACTGCACGATGTTTTTCACGATAAAAATGCCAAACTTAATACACCAGAAGACATGTATGACCTTTTGTGTCTTATTGGTGCATCTGAACACTACATTATAAAGAACGTGTACAAAAAAGATGGAACTATTGCAGCCACAACCTCAACCCAGAAGGTTAACCTGCTCGCAGGCAGGTATGTTGGAAAGGATGACCCCGTGATGATTGTGCGTTGTCAGAGTGGACTACCTGCAGTGGGTGAAGTGCTTGAACCATTCTCATTTCCATATATGGTCACAGGCTGGATGCGTGGTTCACACTGGGGACCATTTATGCCTGTATCCGTAGAAGAGGCAAATCCCACAAGGTTTGACGGACCACCAAGAGTAATCGCACTTGGTTTTCAACTTGCAAATGGTATGCTCATTGGACCAAGAGATATGTTTGCAGACCCGAGTTATGACCATACAAGGCAGAAGGCAAACGAAATTGCTGATTATATCCGTCGGCATGGTCCATTTGAACCCCAGAGACTGCCATTGACTGAAATGGAATACACAACACTACCCCAGGTTCTAAACAAGCTAAAAGACCGATTCAAATAACATCCAAGTGAGTAGCAAAAAGCCCCTCGTTACGAGGGGCTTTTTCTTATGCAACAAGTTGGCTGCTAAACTCCTTATAGAATGTTCCACTAATTCAAAATTTCAAATCTTAAACACGAAAATAACAACTTGTTAGAAAAATGTGAAAACACAGTAGAAAGCAAACATAATCGCCTCTCGTTCTTGGGTCAAGGTCAGACGGTAAGTGGGTAAGATAGAGGGAAAAACATGCGACATTTTGTCGCAATTATGCCACTCAAATCAAATCATATATCATGACTTTTCAAAGACACCAGAAAATGGGACAAATTGTCGCATTTTTGGAAATGCTGCCGTAGAAAACATCCTTAAATTTCAATACATTTTTCTGGCACAATTTTTGCAATGGGACAAAGTAGAATGGTTATCTATGATTGGCCGCCTATTCAAATCAGGTCTTGACTTTTTGGCAAGGAAAATTATAATATTATATAGGATTGAGTATGTCTTATCTTATCTTATCTTATCCTATCTTATCTTATGTTACCTTACATCACGAGAAAATAATCATCGGCATTCTATTGCCGATTTTAACGAAGATTCTTTTGGCTTTTTCTATGCAGAGTTTGTGAGGTTTGTTTGAATGCTCCGTGGCACCGGAGCAGAAAAATATCGTGCCAGATTTTTTTGACGGATAAAACTGAGGGCTGCAGATTCATTTGTGTTTGTAGCGATGCGATTCATCGCACTCTGTAATAAAAATATATTGCAGGACAAACCTTCAGGTTTGCGACATGGTTGTTGCGACTGGGAAGTCGCTCCTACCCTGATGCTCTGATTCCTTGGGGCATCGATGCCCTAACTAAGGCTGTAGGAGCCACTTCCAGCGGCGATAAAATTGTCTTTCCTCTGGCTCAAACCAGAGAATAAAATGGAGGAAAAAAATGAAAGGCATACATTTTACAATCATAATAATTGTTTTTTGTGTAGCACTATATGGTGATGAAGGAGTAGCTGGTATTGATGGCTATTGTTACTATTGTGACGCGCATGGTAATATCTTAGCACAGGCTTGTTCGGTTGACATATACTGCAAAAGGCTCTGCGATGGCGTAGTTTTTTCCGGAAATTCAAAAAAATATGAGCCGTATTACTACGTAGCACAATCACCACCGGGTAATGATGTTTACATACCTGCTGGTCAAAACTGTATCTACGCTGTAGCGGGCTACAAATGGAACTCAAGTGGTCCTTATGCGGGTGCATGGGAGATGGACTACACAGGATCATACCATTATTATCATAAGGATATCTATGCTGGAAGATGCAATATCTACTTAAAGAAAATACCTGGCACAGAACCACAGGGTGGTAATAGGTAAGGATATGCCCTTAAATTCCTTGGGCTGAGAGCCAGAAAGCTCTCAGCCCAGAAACGGAGGTGACCTATGGTTTGGCTACTGATTTCACTATTTATGTCCTATGAGTACAAATCAAGTTGGTTTGTGCGTGGAATATATGGATGGGACTTTGCTATAAAAGACAGTCTGTTATTCGCAACATCAGGTTATGGGGTTGATATTATCAACTTCGCCAATCCCACCAGCCCAACATTGGTTTCAAATATTATGACTCCAGGCTGGCCTTATGGGGTTGAGGTCAATAATAACTTGCTATGTGTATGTGATGACTATGCAGGGGTTAAAATTTATGACATAAGTAATCCTGCATTGCCTATGGAATTAGGACACATTGATAGCCCCGGCTCAGCAACGATGATTGTAATCAGAGATACATTTGCGTATCTTGCTGACGATTGGTGCGGTCTACGCATTATTAATATCAGTAATCCATATAATCCTGTAGAAATAGGGTCTTATGACACGCCCGGAAGGGCAATATGGCTGGATGTTGCGGACACACTTGCATACATCAGTGATTATTACAATGGCCTTTTAATTCTAAATGTCCGGGAACCATCAAATCCTCAATTTGTAGGGCAATGGCAAAATCCTAATCTTTCATATATCTGGGCAGTTGATGTTATAGACACACTGCTTTATGTGACTGGTCAGTATTTGGTCGTGCCTCAATTAAAACACTTCATGGTATTGAATGTTTCAAATCCAACTACACCCTCTTATGTTTATGGTATCACATTTCCAGAACCGCCTGATGGCATGGTGATTCGTGATACAATTGCATTTGTTTGTGACCAGACCTCGGGAATAAGGATTGTAAATATTGCTAATCCATTTAATATGTTTGAGATAACTCATATACCCGGATTTTATTACAACAATTTGACTGCCCATAACCCCTTGCTATTTACTGCCAATTCAACTTATGGAAATCTAAATGACCACTGCATCAAGATATTTGATATCTCAAACTTTAATAATATCACTCCCATCGGTCAGTATAATCCTGGACCTTTCATAGAAGATGTTTGTTTGGAAGCCAATACTCTTTTTGTATTGGCTGTGAAGGAATACGCTAATATTATGGCTTTCAGTTGCGTTGTACCCGAATCACTCACATTCATTGACAGTCTGATACTTCCTTCTGGTTCTCGGGGCTGTTTGGTTTATGAACCCCCTTATCTCTATGTTGGACATGGAGATCGCTTATCAATATTGAAATTTAATAACAATGCATTCCAGCATATTGTCTCTTTGAACAGCCCGGTAGATGCTGTAGTTCCCCAAAATACTTTCTTATTTACTGGCACAGAGGTTTTACCTTATGGCTTTCGTTCATATAACATAACCAATCCTTTTTTACCACAACTTATTGACTCTTTACCTATCAGGTGCACAGATATGGCAATTGTTGACCGATTTGCGTATGTTGCCTACGGTAACAAATTGTATGTAGTAAATATTGAGAACCCTTATAATTTATTTGTAGCATGTAGTTTGAATACTGGACAATATAGCCAAAAAATAGTGAAGTACCAATCTTATTTGATTATTGGAAACCAAAATTGGTGTCTCCAGATTGTGGATATCTCTCAACCCACCAATCCTCAAATAATCGATACCATAAGTACACCTCAATCATATAATTATGATATTGTAATAAATGATTCGTTATTGTTCGTGGCGACTGGTGATAAGAGAGGCGTGCTTGTATATAATATTACAAATCCAGTAATTCCCGTCTTGGTAGACAGTTGTGATACACCTGGTTTTGCTCAGAATATTGCAGTTGGCGACGATTATTTATTTGTGGCAGATTGGTTGTGTCTCGGTTTAATTAAACGCAATTCTACTGCAATCGCAGAATATTATGCAAATGCTACAAAAAAGAAGTTCAAAATTTATCCGAATCTTTTTTCTGATTGCTTAAACATCGAAATAATATCATCGCAAAAACAGAGTCATGTTGTTCTGAATGTATATGATGCCTTAGGAAGATTAGTAAGAAATATCAACGGGGTTTCAATTGGGGCCATGCCGAGCATAATCTGGGATGGTAGAGATGGAGCAAAAAGACCAGTGCCGCCTGGAGTTTACTTTATTCAAATCATGAATAGTGAAGATAGGAAAACAATTATCAACAAAGTTGTTAAGATAAATTAAAGGACTCTGAATGTTTGAGATATTCTTTTTGCGGAGTTTGTGAGGTTTGTTTAAACGCTCCGTGGCACCGGAGCAGAAAAATATCGTGCCGAGGAGTGCAACAGCTTGCTGTTGCAAGAATTGTATTGTTCATCTTCAGATGGACGAATGTAGTGGCAGACCGCCATACTGCGTGGCGGTTTATTCTGCAATAATCAATGTTGAGCAAGCTCAACCACTACATTCAAATGTCAATGTCTTTTCTCTGGCTCAATCCAGAGAATAAATGGAGGAAAAAATGAAGATTATGGTTTTAATATGAGGCTGGAGTAATGGGTCGGGTTCTTGATTTTAAGTTAATTAATGATATAATAATCTGGAGTTGGAGATGAAAAAAACATCAGACAATCCCGCAATTCGCAATCCGCAATCCGAAATTTCACTAAATATTTATGATGTTTCGGGCAGGGTTGTGAAATCTTTTAATCCTGAATCCTGTATCCTGAATCATGCATCAGGTATCATCTGGTCTGGTGATGACAACACCGGTCGCAAGCTCCATTCAGGCGTTTATTTTGTGAGGTTTGAGATTGATGATTTCGAGAAGGTAGAAAAGGTGGTATTGTTGAGATAGTTTCACGATATTACAATTTAGGGGCTTGACTTTTTCCACAAAAGGTAGTAAAATTATAATGATACGAGGAGGTATTATGTTCAATAAGTTATTCGCAGTATTATTACTTGTAGTGGGTATCATTCAGGCAACAGTTGTGTCTGCGAGTATTGACAAGAATAAGATAGATAACGAAAATTTAGTATCCGGAACTCATTATTCGTATACACCCTTACTCAATATTGTCGTGGTTGATTCCGGGAGTGAATATTCAATGTGGACTCAACAGCATGAATGTCTGGCATACAACCCCGTAATTGGTGGTCTGCAATTTGTCTGCCGGAATTATAATGTAGGTGGCATGCTCGATGCATGGCAGAGTGATAGCATTTTCAGTATGTTTGTTCTGGATCAACAAATCGGAACCGGTAGATATCCACATTCAATCGCCTCACACCCAGGACCCCATATATCTTTTTCGTATCTTATTGCGGGTAACTGGGGTGGTATAGGTGCCCAATATGAAAGGGGTGGCTGGTATTCTTCCCAATGGGATACAGTAGTTGATGTTGGTGGTGGTAATGTGAATACATTTAAATGTATCGGTAAACAACTACCTGATGGGAACATTTGTCTTATTGGTTTAACCGATGATAATAGCATTATCTTCAGGACCTGGAATTATGACCTGAGCCAGCAACTTGCCAGTGGGGTTATAGCACCGGCAACGAACTACTGGGGATTTGATGTGAATGGTGGGATTGCATACATCTTCTGGTATGATGCTAATTTGAATGTCTATTACAAAACCACGACCGATGGTCTTAGCTGGAGTCAAACTCAGACCTACAATTTAGTCTGGCCACAACCATTTACGAATAATCTCTTTTACTGGGGGCAGATGGCACTCACTGATGGAGGCAACCCGATTCTTGTATTTGATATAGTAAATGGTGATGATACTGAATACCCGTATGAAGGCAAAATTTATGTTTCCATTGCTCCTGGTCAGCCCTGCATTGAAGTTGGTGTTTCAACCCAAGGCGCAGAAAATTTCTATCCTACAATTGCCACTGGTGGTAATTATGTCGTTGTCCTTTTCGGCAAGACGAGGAACGGCAGTGGCCAATATACATTCTGGGATATTTATTATAACTATTCAGCGGACAATGGATTGACCTGGCATACACCGATAAATTTGACCGCAAGTATCACTGACCACAACAATTGCCTCTGGCAGATTGCCAAGCGGATTACCCCAAATGGTTATGGTCAATTTTTCTTTGTTTTTGGTGCAGGAATAAACGACCCGATGCTTGACTTATACTGGGATATAAATAACGGCGGGGTAAATTATGCCCGCTGGTATGTGGCACGAAATGAGATTGTCGGAATTAATGAGCAAAAAACTACATCGTCTGCATTCAAGAATAATTTTACAATTATCCCCAATCCTGCAACAAAATTTGTTTATTTGAATTTTGCAATTGTGCAGACTGATTTTGTGCAAATTGACCTTTATGACGCTACAGGCAGAATGGTAAGAAACCTTGCTAAGACAAAATTTTCCAGCGGAAATCATACATTGAAAATTGACTTGAAATCTGATGATGGCATTGCTGACGGCGTTTACTTTATTCGGATGAAGACTGATGATTATCAGGTAGTTCAGAAATTGATTGTCAGACGGTGAGAAAACCAGGTGTGGTATCAGAAATTATCCAGGATAGTATAGAAAGTTAACCACACTCTTGACTGCTGATAATTTTAAAATATAATTCAAAATGCAAAGATTATTGGTTTTACTATCAATAGCAATTTTTTGTTTTGCGCAGATCTGGCAGCCAGGGGCAACCGGTTACACATTTTTAAAACTCGGGGTAGGGGTAAGACCTGTTGCAATGGGAAATGCCTTTACTGCCTTAAGTGATGATGGAAATGCGGTATTCTGGAATCCTGCAGGATTAGGTGTTATCAATAGTTATTATGTATCGGGAATGGGAATGTATCATCTGGATTTTATCCAGTATTATAACTTAACATCATCAATCTATCTGGGCAAGAAGGCAGGTGCACTTGGAGTCGGGCTAAGTTATTTAACAGCGAAAGATACAAGGCGGGATGAATATGGTCAGGAGTCTGATGAATTCCGCAATTCAGACATGTTATTGAATTGCGGATATGGAAAGAGCATAGGTAAGAAAAAACAGGTCTCTTTCGGAGGAAGCGGAAAGATTGTACGCAGTCAATTAGAAAGTGTGAGTGCCTATGGTGTGCTTGGAGATTTTGGTTTTATCCTGCATCCAGTGCAATTTATCTATCTCGGGACAACACTTAAAAATCTTGGAACACCAAGATGGTTTATTGAAAAATGGGAATATCCACCAGTTAATTTCCGTCAGGGTCTGGCGATAAAGATACCGTTCAGACAGAACCATTGGGCATTGAGCTTTGATTACTCGCTTTATCCGGATTATGTACCGACCTTTTCTATTGGCAGTGAACTCCAGATTCGGGAACCAAAATTTATGCAAACAACTACCAAAGCATTATTTGGTCAGGAATCAATGGTTTCCGGATTTTCTTTGATGGTAGGTTATCAGACCGGTTATCAGGATTTGGGCTGGTCAGGTTTTTCTTTTGGTTTTCTAATAGAGATAATGATAGGCTCGGGATTATTTCTTGATATTGGTGCAGTAGCTCTCTCCTACGGATATTTAGGTTATTCTGAGCGTATCGGTATCGGATTAAACTATACGCCTGAGCTAAAGAAACCAAAGAATTAGCATAATTGCTCGCTGCGTTCCAGATCAATATTCCATCAGCATCTGCATTTAGCGCGCCCAATATCTGAGAAAATATGTACTGGTCATTATATTCTTCACAATAAAGGTCAAAACCTTGAACAAAAGGTATCACCTTTACATTTTTGGGTAGTTTTCTAAAAGCCTCCTCCACTGAATCAAAATATATCCAGTAATTGCGCCAGTATTCAGAAACTTCTTTCTTGAAAGAAGGATGGAAGTGGGAAGGATAGAGCATTGGATAGACAACATCAACAACCTGACCAAATTTTGATACTTCCTGTCCTTCTTGTTTCAAATCATACCAAACTGCATAACCAAATATACAAACCCCTATTTCGGCATCAAACTTTTCCTGAAGTTCCCTGAAGAATTCTATTATTGGTTCATATCTTGCACCTTTCACATCAGTCAGACTTATGCGTGCAATATCTCCATCAGTAGGAAAACGAACATAATCAAAGGCAAAGGAATTGACACCTTTTTTTATCAGTTCCTCAACAATCTCCGTAAGATACTGACGGACCTTTTTGTTATAGGGATTCACCCAGGCAGTGCCTGTTTTGTCATACCAAATTTCACCTGCAGAATCCCTAATTGCACAATCCTCATACCAGGCAAGATAATTATCACGAAAACAAACAATCCGCGCAATCAATTTGATGTTCTGTTCTTTACATCTCTTTATTAGATAATCAAGGTCTATATATTTCTTGCATGCATTAAGCTCCATAGCAAGGGGAACTTCTGTATTGTAGCAGAGATATCCATAATCGCTCTTGAGATCAACAACAATGGCATTGATATAATCAGAATCAGCATAACTGAAGATTTTTTCTAAATAACTCTTTTTGCAAGCCTGATACGGATTCAGATATATCCCCCGAATAATGCTGTCAGGATTAACTGAAAAGAATGTATAGAGGACAAGTATCACACAAAGGTTCATTTTTCTTACAATATTGTTTGCCCAATCTGACAATCAGGGCATGATATTCATTGTATAACTTAACACTCTTGGGCAAATTTTCTTGAAAAAAATTCTGAACACCATCATAATCAGCGTCATTACTTATTAGTTTATGCCTCGAGAAAATCCGTTTTGTATAGGCATCCACCACAAAGACAGGTCTGTTAAGGGCATAGAGTAAGATTGAATCCGCAGTTTCCGGTCCAATTCCTGAAATGGCAAGAAGTTCTAACCTAATGGAATTTGTATCAAGACCATTGAAATTTTCGATATTACCATTATATTCTTCAACAAAGTATTTCAAAAAAGTTATTAGTCTGTCAGCCTTTAGTCTGTAAAATCCTGACGGCTTTATCAATTGTGGAATCTTCTTTCTATTTGCCAGCAAGGATTTAGGATTCATTAATCCTGCCTTCTTAATATTATTGATCGCCTTTTCAACATTCTGCCAGTTAGTATTCTGAGTCAGGATTGCGCCGATAATTATCTCAAATGGTGAATCTCCAGGCCACCAATGCTGGGGACCGAATTTCTTGCTAAGTAGTTGATAGACATCAAGCAACAAATCTTTTTTATCATTTTGCTTCATATTGATCCCGCGGGGATTCAGATCCCATTCCGCCTTTAGTCCATACTACATATTAGTTATTGAATAGAGTTATTATTCAATATGGAAGTCAGTTACGGTGAATTCACCATCGCGATTCTTGAATTTGATCAATCCTATATTAGGTGCATAATATTCTTCAACATATTCTTCATTCGCGATCGTGGAATCCTGAGTGCTGATATACTGGTGTTTTGAAATAATTATTCTATAGACTTCTCCATAAATCTCATTATTTTGATAATCAGAAACCAGCCCATTTATTGAATAATAAGCCTTTATCCATTGACCGGCAAGATCCAGGGAATCCACAAGTGAATCAGAAAATTGATTCCCTTGAACCAGAGGTAATTCAAGTCGGGTGACAAAACCCTGCAAAATCGTATAGTCATACCCACCATAATTCTGAGTTACCAGTATATACTCTTTGATTCCTTTTTGATCTTTTGAATAATAGTGGAATTCACCCGAGACATTGAATGGATAGCATTCACGCTGAAGAATTATGTCTGGAGATTCAACAGTGATATTTATGTTCTTCGGATTATACAAATCATTGTTGGCATAATACCACCAATTTCCTTCTTTGATCGGAAAATAATCAGTGGCAGAGCGTTCAATAATATTATTCTCACAGGCACTGAATACTAATAGTAATCCTGAGAAAAATATTCCTGAAATGACCCTATAACTCATATCCAATCCCCAATTTTACCCCAAAACTTCCGGCATGAGCCTTAAAATCAGTTACACCCTCATAATATAACGCAGGATAAATATTTATTTTTTCGTAATAGAAATTTAATAGGAAACCAAGATTATAGGCAGCACCAATACCCCACTCCTTATTTTTATCCAATTCACGGGAGATATAATTGATACCTAACTCAACATATGGTGCAACACGCCAGGGAATTTTTCTTATCATTAAACCCAACCCATATGTACTCAATGAATAGCCAGTATTTTTTCCTTTGTAGTATGAACCATTCAGTGTAAGATTTAGATGAACATTATGATTCAAATCTTGCTTGCCGATATATGCCTTAATACAGGTGCCATTGTTGAGTGTATAATCAAACCCCATTACTGGTTGATTCATTCCACCCTCAATTCCAAAGTGCAGACCTATTATGAACAGCACAATCATAAGTAATAATAATCAAATATATTAAAAAGTCAACTATCAATTCAACAGGCATTGTGAAAACTAAGAGAAAAATGTGAAAAGTTTGGTAATTCAAAGACAATTGAAGTTAGAGGCGTTCAATTAGTTAAACGGTTAAATGGTTAGATACGATAATCAAACCAGCACAAGCAACAAATTTTGTCTTTATTGCACTGTTTTTGTGCATTAAACCGAAAAACTGATGCAATTTCAGAACTTTCTCCTGGCACAGAATTTGCATGAATATATGGTAGAGGTGCCAAATGAAAAGACTAAAAAATGTTTTCCAACTAATCCTGGTCTCAACTGGACTCATACTTTCACCCTGCTGTTACGAAGAAGCAGACCATGAGCCGCCAGCTGTGCCCAGGGGATTGATATCTATTACCGGAGACGAAGAAGTGATGCTCACCTGGTATCATAACAATGAACCTGACCTTGCTGGATACAGAATTTACCGCGGACCTGCACCTGAAGGACCGTATTACCTTATTGGCGAGACCAATCTTGATTATTTCCTTGATTACGGACTGATGAATGGACAAACTTATTTCTATGCAATCTCTGCATTTGATGAAAACAATAATGAAAGTGAACTCTCGTACGAAATGGTCTATGACACACCCAGACCAGAAGGATTTGGTGAGAAAGTCTTTGACTACACTGAATATCCAACATACGCAGGCTGGGATTTCAGCACCTACTCTGTAGTTCCCTACAATCATGCATATTGTGATTTTTACTTTGGTTATGACGAATACACTGAATCATACTATTTCTTTATTCGCAGACCAGGCGGCCTTATACAGGATATGGGTTATACTTCTTCATTTGACGAAATTGGATATGCACCACAAGAAGGCTGGTCTCCAACCGGCGTGGTTGAAGCCATAGATGGTCATACCTATGTTATCTGGACCTGGGACAATCATTTTGCAAAAATCAGGGTTGCTTCAATAAAATCCGGATATGTAATCTTTGATTGGGCATATCAGATTGACCCGGGTAACCCAGAGCTGGTGAGGAAAAAATGAAAAATAATCAGTGTGCACTCGCTTCGCAATCCGCTGATCCACGTGTTGCGAAGCAACAAAAAAAGGAGGTTAAAATGAAACGCTATTTATTGTTGCTCTTAGCAGCAATCCCACTCTTTGCCTACAGTGCCACCTTTGTTTATTGTGATTATGATGATGATGATTATGATGGATGGTGTGATGAATACTGGGGTCCTGACCCTGAATACTACTGCGATGGTTACTGGATATATTATCCACACGGTTATTACTGCGTTTACTATGTCTGGTATCATCCCTGGTGGTGGGATTGGTATTGGTGGCATTGTCATTGGTGCCACCACTTTGACTGGCACTTTTTCCGTGCTGGTTTCTATGTGGTCTGGTATGAAGATGGGTGCTGGTGGTGGAGGCCAAGGTACGGTAGGGTTGTAAGATACAAACTTCCCTATGCGTACAGTGAATTCAGATACAAGGCAAGGTCATACGGAGTTGACCTTCCGGACAAACCACCAAGACAGGTCAATGTTCCTTATGATGAAAAAGAAATCCAGCGTCTGACAAGAGAAAAAGACCCTGATCTATATGCCCGGATAGAAAAAGAGCATAAATCAGGAAACCTGGAACGAATGAAGAAAGAATACGAAACAAAGGTCAGAAAAGAGATCGTGGCAAAGAATGAGGAATATAGAAAAGCAACAATCAAGAATCCTGCTGATGAAAAATATAGAACCGAGAGAGATGAATCAAACAGAACTATTCAAAGAAAGACAGACGAAACCTACAACCAGCGAAAATCCGAAGATAGCGATACAAGAATAATAAGGAGAACAAAGGAAACATCAAGTGATCAAAACACAAGGACCATAAGAAGAACAGATGGTAAATATTATGATACTGATGATACCAATGACGAAGAAGGCGATGATTACATAAGAAAAAATACAATAAGCCCACGCAAATCTGAATCACCTGAGTCAAAAGAGGAATATGAGCGACCGAACAACCGAAAGACACCTATAAGAAATTTACCTCCTCCGGAAAGAGAAGAAGAGAAACGAACAGTTAGAAATCCTTCAACAAAAAATTCAAGGAGATAAAAATGCTTGCCCCGATATTGTTTTTGATAATAGGGCTGAATACCCAGACCGATAGTATTCAACTACCAGAGAATCCAATTAACATTCAAATGTGGCTAAACAAAGAAGAACCTGCATATATCCCAGGAGAACGGCTAAAGGTTTTTTTCAAGGCTGACAAAGACTGCTTTGTAGCAGTTTTCAATATTGATGTTGGGGGAAGGGAAAACCTTCTCTTCCCCCAGCAAGGGGATAACGGATTTATCCGGGCAAATAGAGTATA
>JBDRWH010000029.1:0-13488 GCA_039802325.1 Caldifarciminota bacterium | reverse complement strand
AGTATCTTTGATCATCTTTTGAACAGAACTGAACATATTCTTTAAATTTTTAAAATTATTTACTGAGGTATATGCAGAAATGCGCTGGGCAATATTCACGCAATGGTCGGCAATCCTTTCTAAATTATTATTGATTTTTAATAATGAAACGACCGTCCGCAAATCAGTTGCCTCAGGCTGAAAAAGGGCGAGGAATTCAATAAACAATGTTTCATTTTCTACCTCAATGCGATTTGATAGTTGCTCAAGATTAGTAATTATGTTATTGGCAATCACATGGTCGCGGTTATATGCACATTTTTCAGTATCCCGCAGCATATTATCTACGAGACCCGCAAATCTTATTATATTTGTCTTGAGTTTTTCTATCTTCCCTTTCAACATATCAATCAGCCCGCCCTTATCCAAAACGACCGGTTATATACGCCTCGGTCTTGGGGTCTTTGGGATTGGTAAACAACTTTGATGTCTGATTGTATTCAATCAACTCACCAAGATATAAAAATGCAGTCCAATCCGAGACCCTTGCCGCCTGCTGCATATTGTGGGTTACAATAACGATTGTATATTTTTCTTTCAGATTTATCATCAATTCCTCTATCTTCGCGGTAGATATGGGATCAAGGGCAGAGCAGGGTTCATCAAATAGTATTATTTCAGGTTCAATCGCAAGGGTGCGCGCAATGCAAAGTCTCTGCTGTTGTCCACCGGAAAGGGAAAATGCCGAATCATGCAGACGGTCTGCAACCTCATCCCATAATGCCGCTGCTTTCAGCGCATTTACTACCCTTTCTTCAATTTCTCTCTTGTCTGTAATCCCGTGAATCCTTAAACCAAATGCCAAATTTTCAAAAATACTTTTAGGAAATGGATTGGGTTTTTGAAAGACCATACCGACTTTTTTTCTCAAATCATATACATCATATAGTGGATCATAAATATTTTCACCATCAATCCAAATCTCTCCCTCTACTTTTGCTGATGGGATTATATCATTCATACGATTTAAACAGCGAATAAGCGTACTCTTACCGCAACCCGACGGACCAATGATTGCCGTTATATTATTACAGTATATTTCAAGATTAATGTTTTTCAGGGCATGATTTTCTCCAAAAAATACATTTAAATTTTTAATGATAATACTTGATTTCGCCATACTGCATTGGGCAGTATCTATTTTTGTTTCTTTATTTATCGCTGTAATCTCTACCATAACCTCTTCTTTCTCTGTCTTATTCTTATAATTATTGCAACAAGATTCATTCCTAAAACAAGTATCAAAAGAACCAAGGCTGAACCATAGGCAATTGGCACCTGCTTATCCGGATATGTTCCCTCGGTCATCAAGGCATAGATATGATAAGGCAATGCCTGAACCGGTGATAAAATTGAACCGGGCAATTTTTTGCTGAAAAATGTTGCGGCAGTAAATAGTATCGGTGCAGTTTCTCCAGCAGCACGCCCTATTGCAAGGACTACACCAGTTAGTATACCTGGTAAAGCCGCAGGCAAAACAATTCCTCTTATTGTCTGCCATTTTGTCGCACCAACACCATACGCTGCCTCACGGAATGAGTCAGGAACTGTCTTCAGTGCTTCAACCGTTGTACTAATGATTACAGGCAAAATCATTATACCCAGTGTCAATGAACCAGAAAGTATAGAAACACCAAAGCCAAAGAATTTTACAAAGACGGCAAGTCCGAATAAGCCAAAGACAATAGAAGGAACTCCCGCAAGATTATTTATTCCGGTTTTTAGGATTCTCAGTATGATATTCTCACGGGCATATTCATTCAAATATATCCCGGATAAAACACCTAATGGTAAAGCAAAAAGCACCGAACCAAGTGCAAGGTAGAATGTTCCTAAGATCGCCGGCAGGATACCACCTGCAGTCATTGATTTCTTAGGCATACTGGTTATAAATTCAAGACTCAAGACCTTGACACCCTGAAGGCTGATAAAAACAACAATAACAAACAAAAACACTGCACTTATTATTAATGAGAAAAACAAAACTGAAATTCCAATGTTTTGAACCCTTTTTCTCCTGTCTTTTAATGAATTTTTCTTAATTGTTTGATTTTCTACAGGATAGTTCATTATATTTGATATTTCAAGAGTATTATTACCCATATCATCTCACCGCTGTAAATTTTTTGTGAAAACGATGGGAAATATGTTCAGCGATAATATTAAATATCATTGTCATAAAAAATAACACAATCGCAATACCAAAAAGTGCATAATAATGTTCGCTTCCCACGACTGTTTCTGCCATCTCTGCAGCAATCGTTGCGGTCATTGTTCTTACCGGTTTTAGTAGAGAAAAAGCAATGTTTGCTGAACCACCCGCAACCATAAGGACCGCCATTGTTTCACCGATTGCCCTGCCCAAACCTAAAATAATACCGGTTGTGATACCGCTTGATGCTGCTGGGAGAACGATCTTTGTCATTGTTTCCCACTTGGTCGCGCCCAAGGCGAGCGCGGCTTCCCTGTATTCCTTCGGAATTGCCGTCAATGCATCTTCAACAATGCTGGTGATTGTAGGAAGAATCATAATACCTAAGATAATGGCAGCAGAGAGCGCGGTAAAACCTGTAGGCAGATTGAACAATCGTTGAATTATCGGGGCAATAAAGAGTGCTCCGAACAGACCATATATTACCGAAGGCACACCAGCAAGCAATTCAATAATTGGCTTGAGTGTCTCTTTAAGCCACTTTGGTGCAACCTCAGCAATGTAAAGAGCGCACATAATACCTAATGGTGTAGCAAGTATCAGCGCACCGAAGGTGACAATTAAAGAGCCGTATATCATTGGTAAAATTCCGAATTCTGGTTCTTCGTGGGTTGGATACCATTCCATTCCGAAGAGGAAATCTTTGAGACTGACAAATTTCAAAATTGGTGTTCCTTGAGAAATCAATACAATCACTATTCCTGCAAGGAAGACGAGCGCACTTAGAGCAATAATAAAGAGAGTAATTTTTATTGCTGTTTCAGTTATCCTGCGACTCAATACCATATTAGAGATATTAAGATGGATAGCAAATAGGGATTGCCCACCAAAATATAGGAGCTATAGACCCTATTTGCTACCTCATCTCTCATGAGCCACCGAATTTATTTAACCGGCACAAATCCATTATCGCGGACTATCGTCTGTCCTTCAGCGGATAATATAAAGTCAATGAAGGATTTGGCAATTCCTGATGGATTACCATTCGTATACATATACAATGGACGTGCAAGAGGATAAGTACCGCTTTGGACAGTTGCCTCTGAAGGAGTAACCCCATTTACCTTCAGGACCTTGACTTTATCACTTAAATAACCAAGCCCCACATATCCTATTCCACCCGGGGTTTGCTCAATCGCGCGGGCTACTTCAAGATTGGATGCAAGCATCAATGCACCATCAGTGAGTTTTGCACCTTCAAGCACCTTTTCATTAAAGACTTCAAAGGTCCCGGAAGCCGCATCCCTTGATACGGCAACGATATTACCCTTTCCACCAAGAGCACCCCAGTTGGTCATTTTACCGGTATAGATTTTCTTTAAGTCCTCAATAGAAATTTCGTTGATTGGATTGCTGGAATGAACAATCACTGCGATGCCGTCCATTGCAATCACGGTTCCTACCGGGTTTACGCCCTTTTCACGCGCCTGTTTGATTTCTTTTGTCTTCATTGGTCGCGAAGAATTGGCAATATCACAGGCACGATCAATGAGTGCAGCAATACCGGTTCCTGAGCCACCGCCCCGCACCATAATATCTGCATCAGGGTGCTTCTCCATATATGATTCTGCTGCGGCCTGGGCAATGGGTAGGACCGTTGTTGAGCCCTGGATATTCAGGGTCTGGGCATAGAGCCCGATAATCATAGCGGTTAATATTACAAATAATTTCTTCATTTTTTTTCCTTTTTAGTATGAATATTTGAACTGTAACATTATTACATCTTCGGCGTCCTGCGCCGGGTCTTCATAAATCTTTATCTGATAATTCAGTTGGGTAAGTAGATTATCGGCGATTGCATAATTAATGCCACCAATCATTCTTGTGTGGGCATCATTTTCTTCGTTTCTATTTTTATCAAACATATCATATCTGCCAAGGACACTTAATTTCTTATTTACTGCAAATTCAACAAATCCTGAATAACCAAGACCATCGGTGGTATGGTCCTTTGCCATTAAGACCTCACCAATTACGGTTGCCGGACCATATTTGAACTGCAAAAGTCCTGCATACCTATTCTGGTCAACCTGGGTTAAAACCGAGTCAATGAGCTGTGGTGTCTTTGCCTGCCAGAGAGAACCCTTGAGCATAATTCCGGGTATGGGTATTAGTGCTAAATTGCCGCAGACTGCCTTGTTTGTGTTATTCTCAGTAACATTACTATAGCCATTTCCATTGAAAACCTGAAGTGCAAACTCACCAAAGCCATTAGGAATGAGCCCATAAAGACCCAGTCCTAAATCAGCACTGCTTGTCTTTTTTTCTACCTCTTCAAGATTCTTTTCTATCAATGGATATTCCCAGATATCCATCATTCCAAAATAGACCTTTTGTAATCCGATCATAAGTTTTGCATCGGGTATCGTTTTGCTGATATAAGGAAGGGTCCAGTCTGCCTGGGCATATTTCAGACGGAAATTCCAGTCTGAGGCATTTGTTGCCTTTGCCTTGTTGGTTATATCAATTGTACCTGAGAAAGAAACTGGCTCGGTCTTGGTCTTCCATCTCACATAGCCCCTTTCTATGGCAAACTCGTGCTCATTCTCAACAACATCGGGTGTTGTCGGATTTTCATAGATATACCTGAGCCAGAAATATCCGTATATAGGAGCATCCGCATAGGTGAGAGAGAAAAACAATAAAAACAGCACACCAAATCCCAATATTTTGGAATTTGGATTTTGGTATTTGGAATTTAACCGCATAAGCCTCCTTTCATCAACATTATACCTTTGATATATTAAGCCTTGATTAAACAAATGTTAAAAGATGGTTAAGATTCATTTGAATACACCTGGGATGAGATTAAAGAGGGGTAAAGTGATGAAATTTAATTCGTTATATTTAAATCAAAAAATAGTATTATTTTATGGTATCAATCTTTTCATCAATTTCCTTAACCCAACTTTGGGCACCAATTTCAAAAAATATTTGCCTTGCCTGAGATAAATATCTTCTTGCCTTTATTTCATCATTCTGTTCTCCAAACATCAAACCGTAGTAATAAGAAACCGTAGCAAACCCGTAGCGGTTTTTCGTTCCTTCAAACAGGCGTAAAGATTTGTTGAAACATTCTTCAGCCTTTGACCAATCTCTTTTCGCGGTGTAAAGACGTCCCCATGAACATAAAACATCCGCCTCTATATCCTTGGAATTTAGCTCTTCAACCAGAGGCATGACAGTATTCAAATATTTTTCAACCTCTGCTAAATTCCCCTTATCAATGTTTAGACCAATGAGTTCATCAAGTGCAATCACCTTTCCATATTTATATCCAATTTCAGAAGAAATAGAATAGGCTTCGTTAAAACTCATTTCAGCGTTTGTATAATCTTTATTTTTGACATATATCTCTCCGATTCTTATTAGATTTTCAATTGTATTATAGGAGTCATTTGTCTCCCTTGAAATCCTTATCGATTTCTGATAATAGTGCAGTGCATCCGGGACCTGCCCCTGTTTCATATAAACCGCCCCAATATTAGTAAGGTTGAGTGCTTCCATAACACGGGTACCAATGTCTTTAATAATTTCCAAAGAATCGAAATGACATTTTAGAGATTCAGAATATTGACCACATTCGCGGTAGGCAACACCTATATTGTTCAATAATCTGCCTTGCTCAAAAAGATCACCAATTCTTCTTGCAATATCCAGCGATTCTTGATAGTATCTTATTGCTTCTTGCAAGTCACCTGTCATTGAGTATGCATTGGCAATGGTATGGAGATTAATTCCTTCATATTTTTGGTTATTTATTTTTTTCGCAATAACCAGTGACTCCTGACAGCATCTTATTGTTTCCATATAATCTCCAAGATACCAATGGACAACCCCTGTAGTATTAAGAGCAACCATTTTCCCATAATCATCATTTATTTCGTCGTAGACTGCAAGTGCTTTAAAAATATTTTGTTTAGATAGGTCATACTTATCTACTCGCAGATGAACATTTGATAGTCCAACAAGACAATCTGCGATTAATTTGTTATTACCGATGTTTTCAGATATTCTCATCGCTTCGTTTAGATCACTTAATGACTCTTCATATTTTCCGACAAGGCTTAAAACATCTGAGCGCTTTTTCAAGCATTCAATAATTTTTTCCTGACCTGCGGGTTCTAAATCACTCTTCAAATAATCTAATGCCCAGGAATAGAACTCCACAGCACTCTGATAGGCGTAAGCATTTTTTGCCTTGTCACCCGCAAGCAAACCATATTCAATCGCCCTTTCTTTGATACCCCCAACATAAAAATGACGTGCCAGTTCCTCAACGATATTGTCAATACATTTCAGGTTAGAATCTAATAGGCACTGCCCAATCTTCCTGTGAAAATGTTTCAATTTAGCCTCACTGATTTTACTGTAAATGGCCTCTCTTATTACATCCTCTGCGAAATAATAATTATCTCCGTGACTTACCAGAAAACCTGACTCTGTTGTTTCATCTAACAAATCAAAAAGTTGACCCTCGTTAATGCCGGTAATATCTTTTAAGAATTTAACGTCAAAACTTCTGCCTATTACTGCTGCATGTTCCAATACATCCCTTGTTTCATCATTCAGCATGCTAAATCTTCTCTCAAATACTGCAAGGACTGAGTAAGGGATTGAAAATTTTTTTGTTCTGTCGAATTTCCACATTTCTGAATCATAGAGAATAACCCGTGATGATTCTAAAGATTTTATCAGTTCTTCTATGAAAAATGGGTTGCCGCCCGTGGCTTTAAATATATATTCTACGAGTTCGGCCGGTGGATCCCCATTGATGATCTGATAAATCATCTGCTTGCATTCATTGTAACCTAATGGCATAAGGTCAAATTTCTCACAGAGATTCTCGCGTGCAATTAGTTGTAGAATATTCTGACAAAAAGTATTAGTTTTCAATTCCTCAGAGCGATAAATCAGAAAGAAAATAATTTGATTTTCTCTCATTGCTCTGATAAGATATTGTAACAGGTCTAAGGAATTTGCATCTGTCCAGTGAAGATTATCAATGAAACAAAATATAGGACTTTTCCGGCAATATTCAGCAAGAATTGTTCTCACACCCTCAAATAAACGGAATTTATCAAGAAATGCTATATTGCTATCTAAATAACCAATATCAGGCGATAAATGAGGAACGACCTTGGCGATTTCAATTTTGAAAACATTCGGGATATTGGAAAAAATATCCGGACCTGTATTACTAACTACCGATTGAATAATTTCTCTGAAAGGATAATAGGGAATAGATTGTGAAGCGGCGGAAAGATTACTTATTAACACCGGGATATTAGAAAATATGGGTTCCTTAACAATTTCTTTTACGAATCTAGTCTTACCCACCCCAACCTGTCCCCCAATAAAGATTGCACCACCTCTTTTTTCGGCAAATAACTTAACTATATGATTTCTAATTTTTTCTATTTCTTGATTTCGCCCAACCATCTTTGCTGTGGGGATAGTTAGCTTAATATCTTCTTTTACAAATACTCCAATCCGATTCCGTCCCTTGCGTTTTGCATAATACAAACTTTTATCAGCAATGTCAAAAAGAGATTTCCAATCAAGAGCATGCTCAGGGAATGTGGAAATACCGATACTCAATGTTAGTTTGATTCCGGCAAATTCGTGACTGTTAACGTTTTCAATCAAACGCTCTGCAATCTTAAGTGCTCGTGCATAATCAACACCCGGCAGAAGACACACAAACTCGTCACCGCCATAACGAAAAACGGTATCTTCACCTCTAAATGAATTTTTAAGGAAAACACCAAATTCTCTAAGTAGAAAATCGCCGCGGGTATGGCCATAGGTATCATTGACGGATTTAAATTGGTCGAGGTCAATTATGAATATTGATAAAGGTTTATTGTTTACAAGGGCATAATTGAATTTTTCTTTAGCATCGAGCGTAAGATAGCGTCGGTTATACAAGTTAGTTAAGTCGTCTAAGTATTTCTCGCTGACCATTTTTGGAGCATTATTATATTTCGCAGTATGCAATTGTCAATATGCTCTATTAGCAGAGATTGACGAGAAAATATCTAAAAAAATGAAAAACTATAATTGCAAATTACTGGGTTCCCTTATTTGCATTTGCTTGTATCATATTCTTGTATCACAACTCCACATGATTCATACACGCAGGGATTTCGGTGCGAATTCCTAAAGATTCTAGTTTTTCTTTCAACACCACTGCCTCGGTGATTTCGCCATGGATCAAAAATATTTTTTTCAAACGGCCATTTTTAATTGCTTTAACAAATTCTACCAGGTCATTGCTGTCCGCATGTGCGGAAAGTCCTGCCATAAAATAGACCTTTGCTCGAACATTGAATTTTGTATCAAAAATAAAAATCTCTTTATAGCCATCAAGGAGTTTTCTACCAAGGGTTCCTGATGCCTGAAATCCAGTTAAGATTATAATATTGTTTTCGTTTTCTATAGAATGTATCAAATGATGTAGCACCCTGCCACCTTCACACATACCTGAAGCAGATATAATAATCATCGGACCATTTTTTTCATTTAGTGATTTTGAACCTTCCTGGTCTTTGATGTAAGTAATACCAGGAAAATCAAATGGTTCTTCTTTAAGAAATTTTTCATAGGTTTCTTTATCAAAACACTCGGGATGTTTTGCAAAGACTTCTGTCACACTCGTTGCCAGTGGACTGTCAACATATATCGGAATATTTTTCAGCACACCTTCTTCATATAATCTTTTAAGCATTGTCACAAGAACCTGGGTTCTTTCTACTGCAAATGCCGGAATGATGATTTTGCTCTTTTTTTCTTTACCTTCAAGAATTATATCTTTTAATTCAGTGGTCATTTGATCAAATGAACTATGGATTCTACTTCCATAAGTAGATTCAAGTATTAAATAATCAATATCCCGGGGAATCTCCGGGTCCTTGATTATCGGCATATTCTTTCTTCCCAAATCACCGCTGAAAAGAATCCTCTTCCCATCAAACTCAATCAAAACTTGTGCGGAACCAAGGATATGTCCGGCATCAAGGAATGTTGCTACTACACCATTAACTGGCTCAAATTGATTATTATAGTTTATCCCTTCAAAACACTGGAGTGATTCCTCTGCATCTTCTACTGTATATAACGGTTCTTTTGTGGGCAGACCTGCCTTTCTCTGTTTTTTATTGAAAAACGCAATATCATTCTCCTGGAGATGGGCAGAATCAATTAGTAAGAGCTCAGCAATATCTTTTGCTGCCGGGGTGCAATAGATTTCTCCATTAAAATTCTTATTAACAAGTGTTGGTATATTGCCGGAATGGTCAAGGTGGGCATGGGAAACGATGACACAATTTATATCTTTCGGTCTGAAGGGAAATGTGCGATTTATCCTTTCTGCCTCTGCACGGTGCCCCTGATAAAGTCCGCATTCTATCAAGAATTTCTGCTTTTTATACTCAAATAGATGCATTGAGCCAGTTACAGTCCGGGTTGCGCCAATGAAAGTTATATCCATCAAAAGATAATAATCAAAAATTTATGGAGGTCAATATACATTTACGAAATTGTTGACTTTGAAGAGAAATTTGTTATAATTGACTGTTTCGCAAGAAACACGGGTCATTAGCTCAGGTGGCAGAGCATCGGATTTTTAATCCGGTGGCCGCAGGTTCGAATCCTGCATGACCCACTTCTTTTATGAAAAAATTCGAAATTCCAAATTCCAAATTCCAAACAAAATCTAAAATCGAAGATTTTACGCTACTCATTTGTCATCTGTCATTTGTCATTTGGATTTTGGGCTTAACGAATTTTGCTTACTGTTCAGATACCCTTGAACAGAGATCGGTTGTCCATTTTTTCTATTCTCCTGATTGTGGTCATTGTATGGATATCTTGCTTGATGATATTCCACGATTGCAAAATAAATATGATTTTAGGTTGAAAAAATATGACCTGAATAATCTTGATAACTACAAATTACTTGAAGAATGGGAGAAGGAAAAAAATATCAAGAATATTGGCGAGGATTTGCCAGTGGTGTTTGTTGGCGATTCGGCATTTTATGGACCAGAAGAGGTTAGAATAAAACTGGAACCAGCACTAAAAAAATATGCAAGTATTAAAAAACCAATCATAAATAAAGATACCGTAGAAATAAATCTTGATAGCCTTAAGGTTAAAACTCAGACTATCCATTTATATTATTTTTATCAACCATCCTGCCCTGAATGTAATCGTGTTGAGGCATTACTAAATGGTCTTGCAAAAAAATATTTGAATCTTATTATTTATCGCTACAACATCTTTGATGATACCAGCAAAATTTTCTATGAAGGACTCGGTGATTTGCGAAAAATTCCTGAAGAAAAAAAATTGATCGCTCCCGCAATATTTATCGGGGAGGATTATTTCCTAAAAGACATTTCTGCAGAGGGATTAGAAAATTTGATACATAAATATTCTGCAGGCAGTCCGAAACTTGATACATTAAGATTTACTACTGCAGGGAAGAACATCATTCAAAGATTTTCTAAATTCTCAATGATTGGTATAATGATTGCCGGTCTTTTAGATGGTATTAATCCCTGCGCGTTTGCAACTATTATCTTTTTCATAAGTTACTTAATCTTCATCGGGAGGCAGAGAAGAGCGGTAATCATAATGTCAATATCTTTTATTATCGCTGTTTTCTTATGTTATCTTGCTATCGGGCTTGGTGCATATACTGTCCTGAATGCAGTAACCGGAATAAGAATAGTCGGACGGATAATATTTTTATCCTTTGGTATTCTGGCAATCATTCTTGGTGTATTGAGTCTATATGATTATTTTGTTGCCCGTGCTGGCGGTACCAATAAAATGATTCTACAACTTCCTTTGATAATCAAGCAAAAAATCCATAAAGAAATAAAAGAAAAGACCGGTGTCGGTGGCATAATAATTGGGTCGTTCGTAGCCGGCATTCTCATTTCTTTTCTTGAATTCGGCTGCACCGGACAGGTTTATTTGCCCACGATTACATTTGCTATCTCAAGAGGGAATTTTGGTTTGAAACCTTTCTTTCTCTTGATTATTTATAACATCATGTTTATACTGCCTTTGATTGTTATTGCACTCCTGGCAAATCTTTTTTCCCGTGAAAATGTTGCAAATTCCCTATCAAAGAATATTCCCATTATTAAACTCTTGACTGCCCTGCTCTTTTTTGGACTGGGTATTTTATTGATTCTATCATGAAAATTACTCACATTTTGCTTATCATTATTGTTGCTATTCTTGTCATGTTTATCATCACAAAATTATTGCCTGACGAAAAGAAAAATCTGGTAAGGGATATAAATAATCTTAAAAATGCAGTGGAAAAAGAAGATGCAGGTACAATCGTGAATTACCTTGATAAAGACTACCTTGATAAACATCAACTTGATTTTGAAGGACTGAGTTCCACGATAAGTGCATTTTTAGGTGCAGCGGATTCAATTGATATAATGACTTCGGGACTAAAGGTGTGGATTGATTCTAATTCAAATAACGCTATCTATGCCCATTGCAGTCTTGGCTTGAGGGTGATTGCTAAATATGAGAATGAAAAGGTGCTGGTATTTGGTGGAGTGATACAACCTGCATCAGTCAAAGGATATTTCAGAAAGCAAAGAGAAAATTATAAAATATATTCAGCGGATTATTGATATGAAAAAGTGGGTAAACGAGATAATCGCTGAGCTCAAGAAATTTGATTTAGAAGTTTTGGTGCTTATCTGCTATTCAACTTTTGTTTTGTTGTTTTCGCTCTATCTCAAGCGAACAAGAATTTTCTTTCCCAATGAGCCATTTTATGAAAAATTGCTGGTGCTGGGGATAATTTATGGAATCTCTCCGGTGATTCCAATGCTTCTATTTAAAAATAAGCCAAAAGATTATGGAATAAGAATTGGTGATTATAAGGTTTGGACCAAAGATATTTTGATAATTCTTTGTATAATGATTCCTATTCTGCTGGTTGTCTTCATATTCACCAATTTCAAGACGGTATATCCGCTTTCTCATACAGCACGAAGGGGAATCAACAATCTTTTAATCTATGAATTTGTTCATTTATGTTATATGTTTGGCTGGGAACTATTCTTCCGAGGATTTATGCTCTTCGGTCTTTCAAAAAAGATTGATCCTAGATTGGCGATACTAATCCAGACCATACCGTTTGCCCTGTTACACTATCGTAAACCACCCCTTGAGGCGTATGGCTCAATCATTGCAGGAATTTTCTTGGGCATAATTGCTATTCGTGGAAGAAGTTTTTTGCCCTGTGCAATATTACATTTTTCAGTAGCATTAATCGCGGATATTTTGGGGTTGATATTTTAAGATGTAGGATCCGATTCCAGCAGCGATTTGAGAATGTTTCTATTTCAAAAATGGGGACCAGTCGGGTGCATAGGTAACAAGCCCCTGGGTTAATTTGCGCTGCCTTGTGCCATCCCAGTTCATTGTCCATAGTTCATACTGGCCGGTGCGATTTGAAATAAAGACAATATGCAATCCATCCGGTGACCAGGATGGCTCTTCGTTATTACCTTCAAAGGTTAATTGAATAGGTTGAAAATCATTCGGGTCAGTCACACAAATCTGCTGGGAATAATTTGATTGTCTTGATACATAGGCAATCAAATCACCCCTTGGTGACCAGGCAGGAGAAGTATTATAGTCACCGTGATATGTTAGACGCCTTACATTTGTGCCGTAAATATCCATTATATAAATCTGCGGCATTCCCGAGCGGTCAGAGACAAATGCAATTTCACGACTGTTTGGTGAAAAGACTGGTGAGCAATCAATTGCCCGATTATTTGTAAGTCTGAATAACTGTTTGGTTTCTAAATCAAGAAGGTAAATCTCGGCATTGCCATCTTTGGTTAAGGTCAAAGCAATCTTTGTGCCATCAGGAGACCAATCAGGTGCGTAATTCAAACCCGCATGAGTGGAAATGATTGTCAGTGTCTTCTGGTTAAGGTCAAGGAGATTCAGGTTCAAGCGGTCTTTTATATAAGTTGAGTACAATACCCTGCTGCCATCTGGTGCCCAGCAGGGGAAGAGATTGAGATTGTTATTTTTTGTTAATTGTGCAAAATTATAACCATCATAGTCAATCATTGCCAGTTCTTTGCCCCCACCTGAGCGATATGAAAATACGATTTTGGTTGTAGATATTCCTTTTTCTCCGGTTATTGTTTCTATAATTTTATCAGACATGGTATGTG
>JBDRWH010000028.1:0-13528 GCA_039802325.1 Caldifarciminota bacterium | reverse complement strand
TGATCTTCCTTGAGATTGTCAGTCGCACTGACCGAGAGCAGGATATTGCTCTGAATTTATGGGAATGTGATTTTACACATATAAGTTTCTATGTCGTTGAAGAAGAAGAGGAAGAAAAGATTGGATATGCGCTACCACAGATTACCAAACTGGAAATCAACTATGATGAAGTTACAAACCAGTTCTTGACAAAGGAAAAAATAAGATTCACTGATAAAGTGATTGCAGAAATAACACCGGAGGAATTGAAAACACTAAAATCACTAATTGCCGAAAATAATAACACGATAGAACTTGATGTTATTATCACCACCCTGATAGATGTACTCAAAAAAATCAAATCTGAAGAAATGATTGACTCGCTGATTGAAATCCTCGAATTATGCATAGATAACAATGACTTTTCCAATGCTTGTTTGATCGTGAATCAATTGTGGAACTATGCAGATATTAACCTCATCACGCGGATTGAAAACGATGCAATGATCGCCACGTTTGCTGGACTTCCTGATACGCTGGATGACCAATCATTCAATGATTTTGTTGCTCTGGTCGGTTTCTTTTCCAAGAAATCAGTCCCCAGTTTCATTCGTATTCTCAGAAGTATCCGAAATCTGGAAAGACTGAAGGTTTTGCAGGATAGACTGGCATATATATGCCAGGGTGATCCGGGTCCTTTGTTAGAATTTCTGAAAAGTAACGATATCAAAACCCTGACAAGTGTGATTGTCATAATTGGGTTGATAAGAAACAACCAGGTAATTCCCAATTTAAAAACTCTTATGTTGCACCCATCTCCTTCAGTAAGAATTGCAATAATTGATGCACTCACTGAATTCAATGAGGCGAAAATCATCGCTGGATTACTTAACGACACTGAAGAAGAAGTGAGAATAAGAGTGCTACAATCCCTTGAAAAGATGCGTTATCCTGTAATATATCAGCAGTTATTAAAAACAATAAAGAATCGCAATTTTTTAAAACTAAGTTATAATGAACAAAAGGCATATTTTAACTGTTTGGTAGCAACCCGCGATACAAGAATAGTTAAAAACCTTGAGAAAATACTTTATAAATGGGTTCTTTTCGGCAGGCAAAAGTATATGATTAAAAGACAGCTTGCTGCCCAGGCACTCGCAAAAATCGCCAATGAAAAGGCAGTTGAAGCTCTTAAAAAGGGAACTCAAAAAAAGAGCGAAGATATTCGAGCAGTGTGTGAAACAGCGCTGAAATTTGTGGATAAAAATCTGAAAAGGGAATGACAATGTCCAAATCAAGCAGAGATTTTATCGCCACTCTGTATGCCCTTATTAAAGCTACCTTTGTGTATGATTTTAATAATGATGTTATTAGAAATCTTGTGAATAAATTTATCAAACAAGTCAACGAAATGTTTGTGTCAAGCAGGCAAATTGAAATATTGCGCTACCGCGATTACATATTTTTAAACAAGGTTCGGATGCGGTTTGAGATTGAAGGTTATGCAGGACAGCTGTTCATTGAAGAAAATTTAAAAAAACTCGGAATTAGATCGATCACATTTTTGCCTAATTTGAAAACACAAGAAATATTGCAGTTTGCTTCGCTTTTTAAATATGAACGAGAACCATTCATTCAAAAATACAATCAAGCAGGATTCAATTCAATTCAGATTGATTTCACAACCGAAAAAGAAGAAACGGCTCCTGAATTTTTAAGAAACGGCGAACAAACGCGCAAAACTTATTTCAAGGCATTGAAAGTTACAAAAAACCTTATAAAAAGTCTGTGGAACAGACAAACGGTTGATACCCGCAGTTTCAGAAGGGTGATATATACGCTTATTGATAGTCTTTCTGAAGATGAATTTGGACTGATGGCATTAACTGCAATAAAGAATTTTGACGAGTATACTTATAATCATTCATTGAATGTTGGGATACTTTCACTGGCAATAGGACAGAGGCTTGATCTGGATAGAAAAAATCTTGTCAAACTTGGCACTGCAGGATTACTTCATGACATTGGAAAAGTTGCAATTTCAAAACAAATAATAGATAAATCGGGCCCACCGACAAAAGAAGAATGGGAATTACTCAAATGCCATTCTCTACATGGAGTAAATGAAATAATCAAGACAAGAGGTCTTGATGATATCGCATTTGCCTCCCTATTAACTGCTTATCAACATCACTGGAATTACGACGGTACCGGTTACCCTGAAAGGCCGGATCCCCAAATAGGCCCCATGTTGTATGCACGGATAGTACGTGTCTGTGATGCCTATGATGCGATGACCACTTCTCGACCATATCAAGTTCTTCCCTATTTGCCAGCAATTGCAATAAGGGTTCTGTGGTCAAACATCAACACCTTGTTTGACCCAATACTGACAAAAGTATTCATACAGATCATGGGACTATATCCAGTAAGTAGTTGTCTGGAATTGGATAATGGGGCGATTGCAGTTGTCCTGCGTCAAAATCCTGCCCATATTGACCGACCAATAATCAAAGTTGTACTGGATAGCAAGAAAGAAAAAACCAACGGTCCAATAATTGATATGGAACTGAACCAGGGGGTCAAGATTGTTAGAGCACTCTATCCCCAGAAATATGATATTAATCCTGCAGAACACATAATAAATGTATAATCAAAACTCTCACTTGACTTTTTGTCAGTAGTGGATAGAATTGAATTATGAACAACAATATCGCAGTGTTAGCTTCAGGTCGAGGTTCAAATCTTGAAGCCATAATAAGAAATATTGAAAACAGAACCTGCATTGCAAATCTTGCAGTTGTAATAAGTGATAACCCAAACGCTCGTGCTTTAGACATTGCACGGGAGCATAATATCAAAGCGTTATATCTTGACCCTGGTCCAAAAAAGACCTGGCTTTTACCTGAGTTTGAAGAAAATTACGTTCGGGTTCTAAAAGAACACGATGTTGCACTTGTCTGTCTTGCCGGTTTTATGCGTATCATAAAACAACCACTACTTACTGCTTTTGCTGGCAGAATCTTGAATATCCACCCTTCACTTCTTCCGGCATTTCCAGGGTTGGAAGTCCAGAAAAAAGCGCTGGAATATGGTGTTAAATTCTCCGGATGCACGGTTCATTTTGTTGATGATACAGTTGATGGTGGTCCTATAATAGCCCAGGCAGTGGTTCCAATACTTGATGAAGACACACCAGATACCCTGGCGCAAAGAATTCTCAAAGAAGAACACAGAATTTACACTGAAGCAATAAATCTGATTCTTTCCGGAAAATACCGCATAGTAGGCAGAAGAGTAATCAGGGAAAAATCTTGTTAAAACGCTTTGAGATTGTCCATAACAAGATTGTAGAGACTGAAAAAGAAAGAGCTCATATATACTACTACATAAATCCTGACGAAAATGAGAAGAAGGTTCTTATTGAGAACTACAAAATTGATGAGCATACACTTGTTTCAGCACTTGATCCTAATGAACTTGCACGTCTGGAATTTGAGCCAGACCACATTGCCATTATCTTGAAACGCCCAAAGAAGTATGAAGCCCGTGACCAGTTGCTGTTCAAGGTTCCAACGGTTGGCATTTTTATGTTCAAGAATTTTTTAATTATCGTATCAATTGAAGATATAACACTGTTTGATGGCAAACTATTTTCCCACGTTTCCTCGCTTAATGAATTACTACTAAAGATGATCTATCGGTCTATTCATCATTTTGTTGATCATTTGAAAGTAATCAATATGATCACTGATGAATTAGAGCAGAAAATAAACCGCTCTATGGAAAATCGCTATTTGATAAATATGTTTTCGCTTGAGAAGAGCCTGGTATATTATCTTGACGCCATTCATTCAAATAGTATGTTGATTGAGAAAATCAAGCACAATGCTACAAAATTTGATTTCAGCCAGGAACTTCTGGAACTCGTTGACGATATTACAATTGAGAATAATCAATGTTATGAACAGGCACAAAATTACTCTGAAATTCTTGCCAGCTTGATGGATGCCCGTGCATCTATTGTGAGTAACAATTTGAATATTTTGATAAAAGTGCTTAATATTATTACTATTCTCCTGATGGTGCCAACAATGGTTGTCTCTGTATTCTCAATGAATGTGCCATTACCTTTACAGGGTCACCCTTATGCATTCTGGATTATTCTTGGCTTATCTGGATTAAGCGTGCTTACGGTAATATTTATCTGGTGGAGATTGAAGCTTTGAAAAGATAGTTGGTAGGTTGGGGTTGAGAAGCGGGATTGGTTGTTGGGTTTGGGATGTTGGTTTTAAATACTAATAACAATAGACCGACGACCATACCAGCCTCTATGCCCATTAACCATAGACCATGTGTTAAAAGATAGTTGGTAGGTTGGGGTTGAGAAGCGGGATTGGTTAGAAATAGAAATACCTAAAATCCAAAATACCTAAATGCCTAAAACCAAAGACCATTCCAGCCTCCATGCCCATTAACCATAGACCATGTGTTAAAGGGCGGTTAGCTCAGCTGGTCAGAGCGTCGGTCTCACATACCGAAGGTCACTGGTTCAAGTCCAGTACCGCCCATGCCAATTCGGCTGCTGAGTGCCAAACAAAGTGCAGACACGAAGCATGGCCGAATTGAGCATCCCGAACGCAGTGAGGGATTTCCTTAACCACTATACTTTTCTAATTTCCCGCCTCTATGATTAGAAATCTGTAATAAACAAGAAATGTCTCTCATTGACATAGAATTTGCTATGCGTATAATAGAGAAATCTCATGAACAGGAGGTCTGATGGCATTCAACACCAGAGGATTTATTAAGGAGCAGGTAAGAATAATTAAAAAGAAAGTCGGTAAGGAAATTGCATTGTGTGCTACAAGTGGAGGTGTAGATTCAATGGTTTGTGCAGCACTTGCACACAGGGCATTAGGAAAAAGATTGATTGCACTGTTCATTGATGACGGTCTGATGCGCCAGAATGAACCCGAAAAGATTGCTCAAATCTTGAGAAGAAAAGGAATAAGAACCGTAGTCCTGCGTACGGGAAAAGATTTTTTCAGGGCACTCAAGGGTAAAAAGGACCCGGAAGATATGCGTAAGGCTTTCAGGGACACATTTTACAAAACTCTGGGCAAGGCAGTGAAGAAGTTCAAAGCCAGTTATTTGATCCAGGGTACAATTGCTGCGGATATCAAAGAAACCAAAGGTAGAATAAAATCCCAGCACAATGTTCTATCACAGATAGGAATAAACCCTGAGAAATATGGATTGAACATAATTGAACCGCTTGTTAAACTCTACAAGCCAGGAGTTCGACAAGTAGGAAAGGCTTTGGGCTTACCACAATCAGTCTATGAAAGAATGCCCTTTCCTGGACCCGGACTTGCGACCAGAGTGGTTGGTGAAGTTACACCACAGCGTGTAAGAATTGTGCGCAAGGCAACCGCTATCGTTGAGAAAGAAATAGCAAAATTGAAACCTTTCCAAGCTTTTGCAGTATTATTGTCAGATCGCGCAACTGGTGTAGTAAAAGGCAAAAGGGCATTCGGAAACATTGTTGTCATCCGTAGCGTAGAATCTAAGAATGCGCTGACTGCCCAACCAACAAAGGTCCCTTACAAAATACTCGAAAAAATCCAGAAAAGAATCGTTCAGGAGATACCAGAGGTGACAAAGGTTCTTTATGACATAACGCCAAAGCCACCAAGCACGATAGAATACATATAAAAAGATACTTACAGTTATAAGGGATCGCTGCCCGTATGGGTGGACGACAATATTTGTTAAAAGATGCTATCAAGGTCAGGAGGAAAAATGACTCATAGTAGTAAATTCATAATTCTTTTGGTCGTTTCTGCATCTTCCCTATTCGCTCAAATGGTCGCGGACTCCATCGAATTGGATGTGCCGCGTGTTTTCATTGACTGTGAACTCATTGATATGGATTTTATCAAGAAAGAAATCCCGTATGTTAACTATGTGATTGAAAGGAAAGAGGCAGATATCTATGTATTAATCACAACCCGGACAACCGCTGGAGAAGGAACAGAATATAGTATTTTCTTCATCGGACAAAAAGAATATTCAGGAATGTGTGATACCCTGAAATACATTGCCCTCACATCCGACTCGGATGATACGATTAGAAGAGAATTAGCAAAGAGATTGAAACTTGGATTTGTTCGGTATCTGGCAAAGACGCCTATCAGCGATAAATTGCAGATAACTCTGCCTGAAAAAGGGATTACAGCAAAACCAAAAGACCCCTGGCACAACTGGGTATTCAGTGTTGCTCTTAATGGTTATTTCAGTGGACAGCAAAAATACAATTTCAATAATCTATATACCACATTCTCTGCAAACAAGGTTCTGGAAGAATGGAAAATCCAGAATTATCTAAGTTATTATTATACAAAAAATCTTTACAAGTTGAACGATACCACAACAATCATTAACGAGTCAAAAAGTTATGGTGGTTCAACGAGCTTTGTCATCAGTCTTGGCAGCCATTTTTCTGCCGGATACTATCTATCTTTTTATTCTTCCACCTACGAAAATGTCCTCATAAGTAGTGGCTTTGCACCGGCGGTTGAATACAATCTCTTCCCTTATCGCGAATCTTCAACCCGAAAATTGACATTTCTTTATGACATAGGGTATGTCTATTTTGAGTATTACGATACCACAATATTTGACAAATTAGAAAACAAATTATTTAAAGAATCTGCATCCATAGAAACCGAGATTATTCAGCGTTGGGGTTCTATCAATCTTCGACTTACCGGTTCACATTATTTCCATGATTTCAAGAAAAATCACCTGACTCTTTATAGTGATGCTTCTCTTCCGCTTGTAAAAGGGTTATCTTTCAAAGTCTATTCCTATGTCTCAATGATTCACGACCAGTTATCACTACCCAAAAAGGAATTGACCGAGGAAGAAATCATCCTGCAGAAAAGATTACTTGCGACCCAATATTCTTATTATCTTTCAATCGGCCTCACTTATACCTTTGGCTCAATATACAGCAATATAGTAAATCCAAGGTTTTGAGAAAACATTCTTATTTTCTCAAAAGTCTTGTGGATTTTTCAGGACAATAAAATGCTTGTCTCACACGACGGATGTTACGGGCAATGCATCTACTCATGTTTTTAAGAAAGACTCCAACAGCCCTTAAACCAGTGCTTCCTTCGGGATTCTTGACCTGAATTGAAGTTTCTGGTTTCATCTTCTCAGCAATTGTTTCAGGTGACAAATTAGTCTTCTGGCTAAGCAAGGTTATGAAATTATGAATTTTGCCATTTGATTTTTCAATACATTCAGCAACAAGATTATAGATATTCCTGAAACGATAACCTTTTTTCACAAAGAATTCAACAAGGTCAGTGGCACAAATGAAGCTCGGTGTTTTCTGCCAGTCCTCATTGGATTTGAATTTGATATTGAGCAAAACCACGCGCAGAATATTTAGACAATCAAGGCATTCTTTAATTTGACCAAAGAGTATTGATTTCAACTCCTGTAAATCCCGATTATATGATGATGTTATGCCCTTAATAATCGCCAGTGCACTCATCAGATTGCCGATAGCCTTTGCGGATTTTGCCCGCAATATTTCGCATACATCAGGATTTCTTTTTTGGGGCATTATGCTTGAGCCCGTGACCACCGCATCATCAAATTCCACAATCTTAAATTCATTGGTGCTGAAGATTATCAAATCGGTAGCAAGCATTGAAATATGGAGCATCAACCGTGAAATATAGTATAAAATATCTATCAAAAAATCCCGGTCGGATACACCATCAAGGGCATTTTCGCATATTGTATCAAAGCCGAGGCTTGTCGCCAGAAATCTTCTATCTATTGGAATTGATGTCCCTGCAAATGCACAACTACCCAATGGTGATACATTTATCCATTTATTAAGCATCGCCAGTTGTTCAAAATCGCGCTGGAATTTATAGAAATAAGAGGCGAGATAGAATGATACAAGCATTGGTTGAGCCTGCTGAAGATGGGTATAACCAGGAATGATTATGTTCCTATATGTCCTCGCCTGGGTTAAGATCGCCTTCTGCAATTCCACGATACCCCTTAATGATTCTCTTATGGTATCCAGGCAATAAAGTCTCAATTCAGTTGCGATCAAATCATTTCTGCTTCTTGCAGTATGAAGTTTTTCTGCTAAAGAACCGACTTCTTTTTTCAGACAGAATTCAACATTCATATGAACATCTTCAAATTCTGGCAGTAGTTTGAATTTTCCTTTTGTATGTTCTTTCAATATTTTGTTTAGCCCAATTTTTATCTTCGCGAATTCGGAGGCTGAAATAATGCCCTGCCGTTTCAACATCTCCGCATGAGCAAGGGAACAACGAATGTCATATTCTATGAGATGTGCATCATCCCTGGTCGAATCCGTAAATCGTATGACTTCAGGCTTTATCCTGCTTCTGAACCTTTTCTGCCACACGGGTTTTTTCTCAAGTTTATGCAGTTTTGATTTTGGCATAATTACTCGCTGCCTCAGCACACGCCGATTCAAAGATATCAAATCCCTTCTCAAGAAGATTCATTGAGATATTCAGAGCAGGCACAAACCTTATTGAAGAGAATCCGCAGGGCATAAGAACAAGTCCTTTCTGGAAACAATATTCAGTAATATAGTCAGCAAGTTCTGAATGCGGTTTCTTGGTAAATGGATCGGTAATAAATTCACACGCAACGAACATTCCCCGTCCCCTTATATCACCGATGAAGTCATACCGTGACCTGAGTGTCTCAAGCCTCTTTTTCATATATTTACCTTTCTCATTTGCAGACTCAATCAGACCTTCCTCTGTTATCACATCAAGGGTTGCTTATGCTGAAGCACAGCATACTGGATTACCACCAAAGGTATTTGAGTGTGCACCCTTCACCTTGAAGTCAAACCTTGTGCCATAAATTGCGGCACCAATGGGCAAACCTGAGGCGAGCCCTTTTGCCACCGTGATAATATCCGGTATAACATTTGCGTATTCTATCGCAAACATCTTTCCGGTCCTTCCCAACCCGGTCTGTACCTCGTCATCAATCATGAGGATACCGTATTTTGTCGCAATCCTTTTCAATTCCTGTATGAATTCATCCGGTGGCACTATGTAACCACCTTCACCCTGGATTGGCTCAACAAGGATCCCTGCAATCTCTTCCGGTGAAACGAGTTGTTTGAAATATACTTCTTCAATTATCTTTGCACACCAGATATCACACTTCGGATATTCTTCATGGTATGCACACCGATAACAGTACGCATAAGGCAATTGCCAAACACCAGACATCATTGGAAAGTACCTTTCGCGCTGGACCACCTTACAGCCCATAAATGAATTTGCACCCATAGTCCTGCCATGGAAGCCGCCAATGAAACCGATGAATTGATTTCTTTTTGTTGACCACTTACTAATCTTTATTGCCGCCTCTACTGATTCCGCACCAGAATTGGCAAAGAAAACCTTTTTAGAAAATTTTCCTGGCGTAATCTCCGTCAATCTCTTTGCCAGTTTTGCCTGAACTTCATAAGAGAAGTCTGTCCCTGCAAAGTAGATAAAATCTTTAATTTGTTTATTGATTGCCTCAAGAACCCTTGGATGTCCAATCCCGATATTTGTCACACACACACCAGTTGTAAAATCAATGAACTTGTTTCCATCAACATCCTCAATGATTGAGCCCTTGCCTTTTTTTATGGTAAGCGGAAGATGCTTGGTAGTAGTTGCCAGATACTTCTCTTCAGCTTCAATAATCTTGCTGGCATTTTTGCCTGGTATCTTTTGCAGAATTTGAGGAATTTTTGATTTCTTAGACTCTTCAGACATTTGCATCTCCTTTTATATAGTCTGTGCACTAATCAAGGATTCATCAGATTTGGTAAAGACTTTATTCTCTTCATTGACCTTTGTATAAACCTTCAGGGGTAATGACCATATCTCAATAAATCCCTTTGAATGAGTCTGGTCAAATTCATCAACGCCTTCGTAGGTTGCAAGATTTTTACAATAAAGCCCTTTTTCTGAAGACCGTCCCACCACTGTTGCTGAACCTTTATACAATTTCATCCTGACAACTCCTGTGACATTCTTTTGAGTTTCTTCAATGAATGTCGAGATTGCCTCACGTAATGGACTGAACCAGAGACCATTATAAACGAGATCTGAAAACAGGTTTTCAAAAATCGGCTTAAAGTGTAAGACATCCCGCGTTAGAACCAACTTTTCTAAATCCTGGTGCGCCTTGATAAGAATCACTGCCGCAGGTGCCTCATATACTTCATGGGATTTGATGCCAACCAGACGCGATTCAATATGGTCAATCCTGCCAATGCCATTTTTTCCTCCAATATCGTTCAACTGCATTATCAAACTCAGGGGACTCATTGATTCACCATTCAGTGCAACAGGAATTCCTTGTTTGAATTCAATGTCAATATAAGCTGGCTGGTCTGGTGCATTCTGCGGTGATTTTGTCCACAGAAATGCATCTTCGGGTGGTTCCTGCGTCTCATCTTCAACCGGACCACATTCAATACTCCGTCCCCAGAGATTTTCGTCTATTGAATAAACGGATTTCTTTTCTTCTATTGGAATCTTATTATTCTTTGCATACTCTATTTCATAATCCCTCTTCAAATTGAATTCCCGCATTGGTGCGATGACTTTGATATCTGGATTCAGTGCAGCTACTCCGCATTCAAACCTGACCTGGTCATTTCCCTTACCTGTGCAACCATGGGCAACATGGTCTGCTCCAATCTTTTCAGCAATCTTCACAAGGTGCTTAACAATCAAAGGACGGGCAAGTGCGGTGGCAAGCGGATAGGCGCCTTCATATAGGGCATTCGCCTTAAGCGCAGGTATAATATAGCCTTGCACAAATTCTTCTTTTGCATCACCGATAAATGCCTGCACTGCACCTGTTATAAGCGCCTTATCCCTTATCGCCTGTATATTCTCATTCTGACCAACATCAATAGTCAGCGTGGCAACCTGTGCCTGATAGTTTTCTTCTATCATCTTTATTGCCACCGTCGTATCAAGACCGCCTGAATAGGCGAGTAAGACTTTTTTCATTATGCCTCCTTTCGCATAATTATTCATAAAAATCGCATAATTATAACCATAATTTGAAGAATGTCAAGGGGGATAATAATGATAAAATACCTAAAAGTTCAAAATGCCTAAATGCCTAAGAATTTGCCAGTGTGGATTTTTCAGACGCCATCCCGAACTTGTATCGGAATGCTGAAAATGGCATGAGATGCCGAAATAAATTCGGCATGACATTGTTCAGCATGACAAATACTAATTGCAACACAGCCTCTAAAGGTTTGCCCTACATTGAATGAACTGATAAAAATAACTTATGGGAATGAGCAACAATTCGTAAGTGCCGATTATATATTACTCGGTCTTTGTTCTGATCAATAAATCCTGGAATCTCTTTTTTACTTTTTTTGTATTATCGACTGAATCAATAACAACCAAGATTGTATCATCACCAGCGATAGTCCCAAGGATATGTTCCATCTCAGCAAGATCAATCACCCGTGCCACACCCTGTGCCTCCCCCGGTGGTGTTCTTATTAAAATGAGATTGCCGGTATCCTTTATCTCCTTCACAAAGTTCAAAAATTTATTTCTTAACTCTTTCTCGGAAGAACTCGCCTCATCCACGATCTTATACACATAATTACCAAGTCCTTTTGAAACTTTCATAACTCCCATCTCGCGCAGGTCTCTTGAAAGTGTTGCCTGGGTAACGGGGATTTTAGCCTTCTGGAGTTCAGCAACAAGTTCCTCCTGTGTATAAATTTCTTTTGTCTGTATCAACTGGCGAATCTTTTGCTGACGGACCTTCTTTGTTTTGTATTTTGATTGTGGCATAATAAATTATATCCACCTTTTTTAAAAAATCAAGAAAATTTTTCAAGCTATTTACCCAGTCTGAATTTTTCAATCTAAAAAATCGCTATTATTAATTATGAACGCCAATTCGTTATCGTGTATGGAAAAACCATCCTATAAACCTCGCGACTGGGAAGTCGCTCCTATAAAACAAAAAAGGGGTCGGCTCTGCCGACCCCTGTGGAAGTTATTTCACTTCCACTTCAATCTCTTTAGTCTTAACTGATTCAGGCTTTGGTAAGGTTATAATCAAAACTCCATCTTTGTAAGCGGCTTTGACCTTATCTGCCTCAACCGCATACGGTAGATTTATGGTGCGGGAGAACTGACCATAGTATCTTTCTACCCTGTGATATTTCTTGTCTTTCGTCTCTGATTCCTTTTTCCTTTCACCGGATATGGAAAGCATATCACCTTCTACCTTAACCTTCAGGTCTTCCTTATTTATTCCTGGTATTTCTGCACGCACCTCAATATTGCCGTTGTTCTCAGCAATATCAATCGCTGGTACCCAATAGTTAAATTCCGGTGTTAGAAACCTGCGCAGCATTGAATTGTATAATCCGTCAAATTCATCATCAAACCTTACCAATTCCTGAAACGGTTCCCATAGTTTAAGTACGTTCTTCATATTAAACACCTCCTTATTTTTTTCTATACTTTAGACAGCAAAATTATCAAAAGGTTAAATCTGTGGGCTAAATCTTAATTTACTTTAACTACCGCTTCATTTGAGGCACCAACTGAAATATAGGTTACTTTGATGCCGGTATAATGCTCAATCAATTTTATATATTCTTTTGCCTCAACAGGCAGCTGGTCAAATGACTTAACATTGGAAATGTCTTTCTTGAAACCAGGTATTTCTTCATATACTGGCTTTAGTTCATCGGCAATAAAGGGGTCAAAATCCCTGGCATTTGAATAACCAACTGCTATTTTCAGTGTCTCAAAATTTGATAGTATATCAAGTTTGGTCAAAAACAGTTCATTGGCATTGGTCAAACGGGCAGTATATTTTACAACTGAAGCATCAAACGGACCACATCTCCTGGGCCTGCCCGTGGTAGCGCCATATTCATTACCATGTTTTCTCAAGTTTTCACCAAATTCCCCTTTGTCTTCAGTTGGAAATGGTCCAAGCCCAACTCTTGTGGTATATGCCTTGGCAACACCAATCACCTTATCAAGACTGAAAGGCACACCACCAATGCCGACAAAAATTCCACCGGTTATTGTATGAGAGGATGTTACATACGGATATGTGCCAAAGTTTATATCCAATAGCATGCCCTGTGCACCTTCAAACAGGACTTCCTTTTTTTCCACAGTTGATTTTTTAATTAACTCATAATCATCAGCGACAAAAGATTTTAGTTCCTCAGCATATTCAAAACACTTGTCCACAATCTCATTATCAGACAGAGGTTCAGCATGGTAAATCTCCATTAGAATAAGATTTTTTCTTGATATATTAGCACGCAATTTCTTTTCTAAACTTTCCGGGTAATAAAGGTCACCCAACCTTATTCCGATTCTTGCATATTTATCCTCATAGGCAACACCGATACCTTTCTTCGTGGTGCCGATGCCATGGGTTGTTTCCT